>NZ_DBHKZA010000036.1:32004-60722 GCF_057314935.1 Achromobacter sp. | reverse complement strand
TGTAAAAACCCCCGAAGGTTGGATCAACATCCAACTTTCGGGGGTCAGTTCAAGGCGGGTTTTCTTTTGATGGCGGACGCTTACACCACGAAGGTCTGCGCCATGCCTTCCGTCTGCTCGACGATCTCGCCGATCTTGCTGACGGTTTCGCCTTGTTCGCGCAGGGTCGCGGCGATGGCGTCGGCCTGGGCCGCGTCCACCACCAGCACCATGCCGATGCCGCAGTTGAAGACGCGGTGCATTTCCGTGTCTTCCACGCCGCCCTGTTCTTGCAGCCACTGGAACAGCTTGGGCATTTCCCAGCCGTCGCGGTGCAGCTTGGCCGACAGGCCGGGCTGCAGGATGCGCGGCACGTTGTCCAGCAGGCCGCCGCCGGTGATGTGGGCCAGGCCCTTGATGTCGGTGCCGTGCTTGGCCAGCGCGGCCAGCACTTGCTTGACGTAGATGCGCGTGGGCGCCATCACGACGTCGACCAGCGGCTGACCGTGGAAGTCGTCGGTGGGCTGGGCGTTGGCGCGTTCGATGATCTTGCGCACCAGCGAAAAACCGTTGGAGTGCACGCCGCTGGAGGCCAGGCCCAGCACCACGTCGCCCGGCTTGATGGACTTGCCGTCGATGATCGCGGACTTTTCCACCGCGCCCACCGCAAAACCGGCCAGGTCGTATTCGCCGTCCGGGTACATGCCCGGCATTTCAGCGGTTTCGCCGCCGATCAGCGCGCAGCCCGACAATTCGCAGCCCTTGGCAATGCCGCCCACCACCGACGCCGCCGTATCCACCGAAAGCTTGCCGCAGGCGAAATAGTCCAGGAAGAACAGGGGCTCGGCGCCCTGGACCAGGATGTCGTTGACGCTCATGGCGACGAGATCGATGCCCACGGTGTCGTGGCGGTTCCACTCGAAGGCCAGGCGCAGCTTGGTGCCCACGCCGTCGGTGCCCGAGACCAGCACGGGCTCGTTGTACTTCTTCGGCACTTCGAACAGCGCGCCAAAGCCGCCGATACCGGCCAGCACCCCGGGGCGCATGGTACGCGCGGCGAGGGGTTTGATACGGTCGACCAGGGCGTCGCCCGCGTCGATGTCGACACCGGCATCGCGGTAGGTCAAGGGGGCTTTAGGTTGATTCGTCATGAGAAATGCCGTGGGGTATGTAACAATTGCTGGGAATTTGGTGGAACGCCCTGCATTTTACGATGTTGCGGGCCTGAGCAGGGTTCAAGCCGGCCGGGCGCGGCGATTGCGGCGGGAGCCGGCCAGGCGGGCTGGCGGGCAAAAATGGCGCAAACCCAAGCCAGGCAAAGCGCTTGAGCGCGACACCATCCACCCAGGTGGTTTAAAGTGTTGGGTTGGCCGGTATGGATTTTGCCAGTTTCTGGCGGGTTAATCTTGCGCCGGCCCTTTGTATCACCGTTTTTTGGCTTTTCCGGCAACACCGGCATGTCCTCGCGACGCTGCAAGCCTGATCGATAACCTCTCATGAACCGCCAGCTGCTGCTCGACGTTCTTCCCGCGCCAGCGCCATCGCTGAACAACTATATCGCCGGCCCCAACGGGGAAGCGCTGGCAGCCGTGCGCGCGCTCAACCCTGGCCGGGCCCTGTACATCTGGGGCGCGGCGGGTTGCGGCCGCACCCATCTGCTGCGCGCGCTGACCGCGCGCCCGGACGCCGTCTTCGTCGATCCCGCCAATGGCGAGATGATGCTGCGCCGCCTGGCCGAAGCCGATTCCAAATCGCCCATGCCCAAGTTCGTGGCGGTGGACGACGTGCACCGCATGGACGACAGCCGCCAGGCCGCCCTGTTTGCGCTGTACAACCGCTGGCGCGAATCCGCTGCCACGGGCCGCGCGTTTGCGCTGGCCCTGGCCGGCGACCGCGCGCCGCTGTCGATGCCGCTGCGCGAAGACCTGCGCACGCGCCTGGGCTGGGACCTGGTGTTCCGGCTGGACCCGCTGTCCGACGCCGACAAGCTGGCCGCGCTATCCGCGCAGGCCGCCGAGCGCGGCATGCACCTGGCCCCTGAAATCATCAACTGGATGTTGATTCACCACGAGCGCGACATCCGCAAACTGGCCGCGCTGCTCGACGCGCTGGACCGCTATTCCCTGGCCACCGGCCGCCCCATCACCCTGCCCTTGCTGCGGGCCATGCTCGCAGACCCTGATTCGCAACGCACATGACCTCCCGACGTCTCGCCCTGTTCGACCTGGATCACACCCTGCTGCCGCTGGATAGCGACTATCAATGGGCCGACTATCTGGCACGCACGGGCCGCGCGGGAGACCCCGACATCGCCCGCCGCCAGAACGACGACCTGATGGACCGCTACAACCGCGGCGAACTCACGGCCGAGCAGGCCGCCGAGTTCATGCTCGGCCTGCTGGCGGCGCATTCGCCGTACGATCTGGCGGACTGGCATGAGGAATTCATGCGCGAAGTCATCCGCCCGTCCATCACCGCCGACGCGCGGGAGCTGGTGCAATCCCACCTGGACGCCGGCGACCTGTGCGCCATCGTCACCGCCACCAACAGCTTCGTCACCGCCCCCATCGCCCGCGCCTTCGGCGTGCCGCACCTGGTGGCCACCGATGCCGAATACCTGCGCGGCCGCTACACCGGCCGCATCCTGGGCACGCCCAGCTTCAAGGAAGGCAAAGTGGTGCGCGTGAACGATTGGCTGTCCAATATGGGCCTGGGGCTTGCGGATTTCTCCGAATCGTTTTTCTATAGCGATTCGGTCAATGATGTACCGCTGCTCGAAAAGGTGACCCGTCCGATCGCCGCCAACCCCAGCCCGACCCTGCGCAATATCGCCCAGGAACGCGGCTGGCAAGTGATCGACTTGTTCGACCACATGGAAGATTCGAAGTCCTAAATGATCACTGAAACCATAAAAAAATTCGTCGGCCGCTTGTTCGCGCCGGCACCCCGGGGGCCGTTGCGCATCACGCGCGACAAGCACGGCATTGACCGCCGTAACGTTTCGCGCCACGCCATCAAGGTCTGCGAAGTCCTGCGCCAGCACGGCTACGAGGGCTATATCGTCGGCGGCGCCGTGCGCGACCTGATCGTGGGCCTGGAGCCCAAGGACTTCGACGTGGCCACCAACGCCACGCCCGAACAGATCCGCCCGCTGTTTCGCCGCGCCCGCATCATCGGCCGCCGCTTCCAGCTGGTGCATGTGGTGTTCGGCCAGGAGATCATCGAGACCTCGACCTTCCGGGCGCCCGCCTCGGAAGACCAGGAAACCGACGAGCACGGCCGCATCCTGCGCGACAACGTGTTCGGTTCGCAGGAAGAAGACGCCAAGCGCCGCGACTTCACGATGAACGCGCTGTACTACGACCCGCACAACGAGGAAGTCATCGACTACCACAATGGCGTGGCCGACTTGAAGAAGCGCCAGGTCCGCATCATCGGCGACCCGGTCAAGCGCTACCGCGAAGATCCGGTGCGCATGCTGCGCGCCGTGCGTTTCGCCGCCAAGCTCAACGGCACGATCGACCCGGCCACGCGCCAGCCGATCAGCACCATGGCCGAGCTCATCGAAAACGTGCCGGCCTCGCGCCTGTTCGACGAAATGCTCAAGCTGCTGACCTGCGGCCACGCGATGGACTGCCTGCGCCAACTGCGCGCCGACGGCCTGCACAATGGCCTGTTGCCGCTGCTGGACGTGGTGCTGGAACAGCCCGGCGGCGAACACTTCGTGGAACTGGCCCTGGAACGCACCGACGCGCGCGTGCGCGCCGGCAAGACCATCAGCCCCAGCTTCCTGTTTGCCGCCCTGCTGTGGCAGCAGGTGGACGTGCGCTGGAAGCAGCTGCGCGCCCAAGGCGAACACACTATCCCCGCGTTGTCGCAAGCCGCCGATTCGGTACTGGACGAACAGACCGAGAAGCTGGCCATCCAGCGCCGTTTCTCGTCGGACATGCGCGAGATCTGGTTCATGCAGCCGCGTTTTGAACGCCGCATGGGCAAGACCATCTTCCGCATGATCGAACAGCCGCGCTTCCGCGCCGCCTGCGACTTCCTGCAGCTGCGCGCCGCGGCCGGCGAGTTCGACAGCGTGCTGGCGCAATGGTGGATGGATCTGGCCAACGCCGACGACGTCACCCGCGCCGACATGATCGAAGAAGTCTCGCGCCTGCCGCGCGAAGCTGGCGACGCCGGTGGCGGCGGCGGTCCGGCGGCCTCGTCGTCCCCGCGCAAGCGCCGCCGTCCGCGCCGTTCTTCGCCGCGCGGCCCGGCCAGCGCTGAATAACACCGTGGCGCCCTCCCTGGTCCGCGCCTACATCGGCCTGGGCGCCAATCTGGGCGACAGCGCGGCCACCTTGCGCCGCGTGCTGGCCGAACTGCAGGCGACCGACGGCATCGCCGCCGTGACGGCGTCGCCGTTCTACCGCAGCGCGCCCGTGGAGGCCACCGGCCCTGACTTCGTGAACGCCGTGGCGGCGCTGGACACGCGCCTGCCGCCGCTGGCCTTGCTAGATGCGCTGCAGGCGCTGGAAAACAGCCATGGCCGCCTGCGCCCCTACAAGAACGCTCCGCGCACGCTGGACCTGGACCTGCTGGCGTATGGCGACACGCAACTGGATCACGAACGGCTGATCCTGCCCCACCCCCGCATGCACCTGCGCGCGTTCGTGCTGCTGCCGCTGCGCGACCTGGCGCCGCAGATTGCCGTGCAGGGCAGGCCGATCAGCGCGTGGATCGATGCGATCCACGATCAGGCGATTGAACGGATCGTTGAATAGCTGCGAGAATTGACGGGTCAGGCGCCCTTGGCGCCATCACCCTGCCTTGGCGGTAAACGCCATCATCGCCCGTTCCACGTCTTCCACCTTGGGCAGGCCTGCCTCGTTGCCCAGATGCTGGATCTTGTGAGCCGACGCCGCACGCGCGAAGGTGAAGTGTTCCACCCAGGGCTGGTCCGGGCGGTTCAGGTAAGACCAGACATAGGCGCCGTGGAACACGTCGCCTGCCCCCGAGGTATCCACGATGCGGTTGCCCGGCACGTCCAGCGACGGCAGCGTGTCGACGCGGCCCGCCTCGTCGTACCAGAGCATGCCCCGTTCGCCCATCGTCACGGCGCCGATTCGGCAGCCGCGCGCCTTCAGCAGGTCCAGCAAGCCTTCCGGCGTCAGGCCCAGCTGTTCGCACATGCGCTCCGCGCAGACGGCCACGTCGATATGGCGCAACAGCTCGTCGGTGTTCTCGCGCACGCCGCCGCCATCCAGCGACGTCAGCACCCCCGCCTGCCGGCAGGCCCGCGCATAGTGCAGCGCGGCGTCGGGCTGATGGCCGTCCAGATGCAGCGCGCGATAGCCGCTGATGTCCAGCCGGGGGAAGTCGTTCAGGTAATCTGCGTCGCGCGCGCGCACGATCGCGCGCTTGCCGTGATTGGGCATGATGAAGGACAAGGATGAGCGGCGCACGTGGCGCGCATGCAGCGTCACGCCGTGCGCGGCCGCCATGTCCGTGTACATGTGCCCCAGCCAGTCGGGCGCCAGCGAGCAGATCAGGTCAGGCGGCGAGCCCAGCCGTGCGCACGCGAATGCGGCCGTGACGGCGTTGCCGCCGAAAGACACGGCATAGTCCCGCGCCACGCTCTTCTCGTCGCCCGTGGGCCATTCGTCGGCCAGCACGGTGACGTCGATATAGGTGTGTCCGATGAAGAGCGCATCGCTCATGGCGCAGCCTGTGAAGAAAGGAAGGGAACCCGGAGGATAGGCGAGATCCGCCCCGGCTAGGCGCCGGCCTGCTCCCCGGCTTGCGCCAGCACCAGGCGCGCCCGCGCGATGACGGGCGCATCGACCATCCGGCCGTCCAGCATGAAGGTGCCCGACGCCGTCTCGCGGTGCGTGGCGACGACGCGGCGCGCCCACGCAAGCTCTTCCTGCGCCGGCACGAAGGCCGCGTGGATCACCGGCACCTGCGTGGGATGGATGCACAGCATGCCGCCGAACCCCATCTGCTGGGCGCGGCCCGCCGCAAGCGCCAACCCGGCCTGATCCTGCACGCCGGCATGGACGCCGTCCAGCGCCGGCGCCAGCCCTGCAGAACGGGTATGCAGCAGCACCTGCACCCGCGCATGGTCCAGCACCGTTTCCGCGCCGGGGGAGTCGGGCGTCAGGCCCATGTCCAGCCCGTAGTCCAGGCTGCCGAAGGCCAGCCGCGCCACCCCTGGGGTGGCCGCGACCTCGGCCGCGTTCAGCAGGCCGCGGGCCGTTTCGATGATGGGGATGACGGGCAAGCCCGTCTGCGCCACGTGCCGCACCTGCGCCAGGCTCTCGGCCTTGGGCAGCAGGATGCCCGCGACGCCCGGCTGGCCCCGGCAGGCTTTCAAGTCGTCGTCGTGCCAGGACGTGGAGGCGTCGTTGATACGCACCCACAGGCGCGTCTGGCGATGCGTCCCCAGGAAGTCGCACAGGGCTTCGCGGGCAGACGCCTTGGCCAGATGCTCGACCGCGTCTTCCAGGTCGACGATGACGGCATCCGCGCCGGCGGCCAGCGCTTTGGGGATGCGCTCGGCGCGCGAGGCCGGCACGAACAGGGCGCTACGAACGACGGGATGCGTCACACGACCTCCGAGGCATGGAACTGCGCCACTTGATCCGGCGCGTATCCCAATGATGCTAGCACCGCATCGGTGTTTTGGCCCACCGAGGGCACCGCGGCCATGCGCGGCGTGAAAGCGTTGCTGCTGGCCGGCGGCAGCAGCGCAGGCAGCCTGCCGGCCGGGCTGTCCACCTGGCTCCAGCGCGCGCGCGCCTGCAGTTGCGGGTGCGCCCAGACGCCGGCCATGTCGTTCACGCGGGCGTTGGCGATCTGCGCGTCTTCCAGCCGCTGGGTGACCTGCGCGATGGACAGGTCGGCGAAGGCCGCCACGATCAGGTCGCGCAAGGCGTCGCGGTTGGCGGTGCGCTGCGAATTCGACAGGAAGCGCGGGTCTTCGGCCAAGTCCGCCTGGCGCAGCACCTGGGCGCAGAAAACGCGCCATTCGCGCTCGTTCTGCAGGCCCAGCATGATGGTGGACCCGTCACCCACCGGGAACGGCCCGTAAGGGTAGATCGACGCGTGGGCGGCGCCGGCGCGCACAGGCGGCGCGGCGCCTTCGAACGCGTAATACATGGGAAAGCCCATCCATTCGACCATGCTTTCCAGCATGGACACGTCCAGGCGGCTGCCCAGCCCGGTCCGCTGGCGCAGCAGCAAGGCGTTCAGAATGGCCGAATAGGCGTACATGCCCGCCGCGATGTCGGCGATCGAACACCCCGCCTTGACCGGATCGTCCTTGGTGCCCGTGACCGACAGGAAGCCGCTTTCGCTTTGGATCAGCAGGTCGTAGGCCTTCTTGTCCTGGTAAGGGCCGCCTTCGCCATAGCCCGAGATGTCGCACACGATCAGGCGCGGGTACTTCTTGTGCAGGGCGTCGAACGACAGCCCCAGCCGCGCCGCGGCGCCAGGCGCCAGGTTCTGCACCAGCACGTCGGCCGATTCCAGCAGGCGGTCCATGATGCCGCCCGCTTCGTCGCGCTTCAGGTCGAGCGTCAGGCTTTCCTTGGAGCGGTTGGTCCAGACGAAATGCGAGGACAGGCCGCGCACACGCTCGTCGTAGCCACGGGCGAAGTCGCCGCTGCCGGGGCGTTCGATCTTGATGACGCGCGCCCCCATGTCGGCCAGTTGGCGAGTGCAGAACGGCGCGGCGATGGCGTGTTCAAGGCTGACGACGGTAATGCCGTCCAAAGGGCGGGTTGCCTGCGTGCTCATTCGGTAAACCTCAGTTCAGCTTGGTGGGCCAGCGTGCCGTCCTGCTCGGCCCAAAGCTGGGCCACGCCCGGCTCGGTCAAGCGGCCGGCCACCTGGAAGGGCGCGGGCGAAATCAGCGGACGCAGGCCGCGGTACGACAGATGCGTCAGGCGCGCCTTGGGATGAGCGCGGGTAAAGGCGGCCACCATCTCGGTGGCGATCAACGGGCCGTGCACCACCAGGCCGGGATAGCCCTCGGTGCCGGTCACGTAGGGATGGTCGTAATGGATGCGATGGCCATTGAAGGTCACCGCCGAATAGCGGAACAGCAGCACGGACGTCGGATTGACCGTATCGCGCCATTGCGCCTGGGGCGCGGGTTCGCTGCCCGCAAGCTTGGGCGGCGACGGCTGCCGGTAGACGATGTCCTGCTCTTCCAGGATGACGATCTCGCCCGCCTGGTGGTATTCGTGGCGCACGGTCACGAACAGCAGCGCTCCGGTGCGGCCCGTCTTTTCCTTGACGTCGGCGACCGTGGACACCCGTTCTGCCGGCACGCCGACTTTCAGCGGCTGGCGGAATTCCACCCGGCCGCCCGCCCACATGCGGTTGCGGTCCTGGGCCGGCGGCAGGAACCCGCCGCGCGAGGGATGGCCATCCGTCCCCAATCCGTCCATGCCCACCGTGCTGATGAAGAACGCCCATTGCCACAGGGGCGGCAGGGCCTCGCCCTGGGCCGGCGCCACCCCGCCCAGCGTGGCTGCGATGCGCGCGGCATGGCCGGGGTCCATCGCGTCCGCCTTGCGTTCGCCGCTGCCGATCCAGCCTGCCGGATCTGTAGAAGTCATGCCGATATCCTTTGGTGGGGTTTTCTCAAGCGACAGCATGCCCGCAAGCCGTCCCCGTTGTGAATTCGTTTTTCCTCAAGGCGGGGTTTGCGGCGCCTGAATCGACCGCCCATGCCCAGCCCCGGCGTCGCGCGCCGTAATATATGCCCCATGCACTTCGACCTTGCCGACCTACGCCTGTTCATCCACATCGCGGAATCCCCCAGCCTGACCCAGGCGGCCAAACGGGCGCACTTGTCCCTGGCCGCCGTCAGCGTGCGGATCAAAGCGCTGGAAAACCAGCTGAATACCCGATTGCTGTACCGCGACAGCCGCGGCGTGGAGATCACGCCCGCCGGCCAGAAGCTGCTGCAGCACGCCCGCGTCATCATGCGGCAGGTAGACCACCTGAAGCACGACTTCCAGGAGCAATCCGACGGCGACGCCGGCCATATCCGGATCTTCGCCAACACCACGGCCGTCACCGAATTCATGCCGGACATCCTGGCGCAGTTCCTGTCGGGCCACCCGGGCGTCACGGTCGACCTGCAAGAGCGCCTGACGCGCGACATCGTGCGCGGCGTGCTGGACGGCACCACCGACCTGGGCATCGTGGCGGGCCCGGTGGACGCGCCAGAATTGCAGACGATCCACTTCAGCACCGACCGGCTGGTGCTGGTGGTGCCCAACGGCCATCCGTTGCAGGACCAGGAAAAGGTCAAGCTGGTGGACGCCGTGCGCTATCCGTTCATCACCATGCACGAAGGCTCCACGCTGGTCGCTTTCCTGCGCGACCAACTGGAGCGTGTCGGCCAGCGCCTGCCGCAACGCATCCAGCTCTATAGCTTCGATTCGATCTGCCGCATGGTGCAGGCCGGCGTCGGCATCGGCGTCATCCCCGATTCCGCCGCCCGCCGCTATGGCGCCGACACCAAGCTGCGCGTGGTGGAGCTGGACGAACCATGGGTGGTGCGGGAGAGGAAGCTGCTGGTGCGTGACATCGATGCCCTGCCCGGCTGCGCCCGCGAGCTCATCGAACAGATCCAGGTGCCGCGGGCGCCTTGACGCCCCTTGCCCGTCGCCGGCCCGGCCTGCCGCCTCAGGTGCCGGTGAAGGCGGGCGGCCGCTTTTCCGCAAACGCCCGCATGCCTTCCAGGTAGTCGTCGGTGTAGCCAAGCTCGCGCTGAAACCGGCATTCCAGATCGAACTGCTGCGCCAGCGTGTTGCCGCTGGACGCATGCAGCGCCACCTTGGTCGCCGCATAGGCCCGCGTGGGCCCGGCCGCCAAGGTCGCCGCGACGTCCGCCAGGGTGGCCGCCAGCGCGTCGTCGGGCACCACGCGCCAGATCAAGCCCCACGATTCCGCCTGCCGGGCGCTGACCGCTTCGCCGAACAGCGCCGCCCCCATCGCGCGGGCCGACCCCACCAGCCGCGGCAAGAACCAGGTGCCGCCCGCATCGGGCAGCAGGCCGATCTTGCTGAAGGCCTGGATGAAACGCGAGGACTCCACGGCGAACACCACGTCGCACGCCAGCACCAGGCTGGCGCCCGCGCCGGCCGCCACGCCGTTCATCACGCAGACCACCGGCACGGGCAAGGCGCGCAGGCGAGTGATCAACGGCCGGTAGCACTTCTCAAGAATCTGGCTCAGGTCGCGGCGCGAGCCGTCGTCAGAAGGCTTGCGCTCGCTTAAGTCCTGGCCGGCGCAAAAACCCCGGCCGGCCCCCGTGATCACCAGCCCGCGCAAGCCCGGATCCGCCTCCATGGCGTCCAGCGCGCGCGCCAATTCGGCGTGCATGACTTCGGTGAAGCTGTTCAGCCGGTCGGGCCGGTTGAGCGTGATGACGCCCACGCCCTGGTCCAGCGTGAAGCGGATCTGGGTGTATTCGCCGCCTTCGGCCGGGTGTGACGTTGCCCCGCTCATGCCAGTTCCTCCAGCACGGCCAGTTGCTCGGCGGTGTCGCCCAGCAGTTGGTCCACCACGGTCAATCTCTTGAAATAGTCGCCCACGTCCAATTCGTCCGTCATGCCCATGCCGCCATGCAACTGCACGGCCATCTGCGCCACCAGACGGCCCGCGCGCGCGGCTTCCAGCTTGGCCGACGCGATCATGCGGCGGCGTTGCGCGGCCTCCGGTTCGGTCAAGGCCGCAACCGCCACATAGGCCATCGACAGGGCCAGTTCCTTGGCCACCAGCATTTCGGCCAGCCGGTGCTGCAAGGCCTGGAACGACGCCAGCGGCTGCCCGAATTGCTTGCGCGTCTTCAGGTAGTCCACCGTGATCTCCAGCAACCGGTCCATGGCGCCCGCCGCATGCGCGCACAACGCTGCCGTGCCCCATTGCAGGGCCTGCGCCAGCGCCGCGTCCGCCGCCGGCCCCTCGGCCAGCAAGGCGTCGGCGGGCAGGCCCACCGCGTCGAAATCCAGCCGGGCGCAGCGGGCCCCGTCCAGCGTCGGCGTATCGGTCACGCGCACGCCCGCCGAGCCGGCCGGCACCGCCAGCAGCAGGGTCTGCCCGTCGGCGCCCTGCGCGCTGACCAGCCATGCCGAGGCTGCGGCGCCGTGCCACACCAGATGCTTGACGCCGTCCAGGCGCCAGCCGTCGGCCGTCTTGGCGGCGCGGCAGCCCTGCGGGTCCGTGTCGTAGCGGCGGCCGGGTTCCTGGTAGGCCACGCTGACGATGGCATCGCCCGAGGCGATGGCGGGCAGCCAGCGGCCGCGCACGGCGTCGCCGCAGGCGTCCAGCAGCGCCGCGCCCATGACGGCGCTGGGAATGACCGGTTCGGACACCAACCCGCGGCCCAGTTCCACATGCACTGGCAACAAGCTGGCGGGCACTTCGCCGAAGCCCCCGAAGTCCTGCGAAATGGTCAGGCCCAGTACGCCCAGTTCGGCCAGCGCGCCCCAGGCCTTGGGGTCCAGTTTGCCGTCCGCCTGGCGGGCGCGGCGCCGGGAATACGTCCATGCCTGGTCGACCAGGCGGCGCAGGCTGTCTGCCAGCATGCGCTGTTCTTCGGTGTAGATGAAATCCATGCGTGTCTTCCTGTCGGATTGCGCGTGGGCGGGCCTACAGGCCCAGCACCAGGCGGGCGATGATGCCCTTCTGCACTTCGGTCGTGCCGCCGTAGATCGAGGTCTTGCGCATGTCGGCGTAGCCTGCGCCTGACGCCGCCGCCATCTCGGGGCCCGGGCCGTGGAAATCGCCGCCAGCCTGCAGCCAGTCGGGGTCGTAAGGCCAGGCGTCCGGCCCGGCCACTTCCATTTGCAGCATGGCCAGGTCCTGCTGGATCTCGGATCCGCGGATCTTCAGCACCGAGGCCTCTGGGCCCGGCGTGCCGTCGTTGCTTGCGGCCACGCGCAGCAACAGCATTTCCAGCGCCATGATGTCGACTTCGATCCGCGAAATGCGGTCGCGGATGCGGCTGTCGGCCAGCAGCGGCCTGCCGTGCGACTTCGCGCGCGCGGCCATCTGCTTCAGGATGCCCAGTTCGCGGTGGCAATGGCCCAGCCCGGCAATGCCGGTGCGCTCGTGGCCCAGCAGGTACTTGGCGTAGGTCCAGCCCTTGTTCTCTTCGCCCACCAGGTTGGACACCGGCACGCGCACGTTCTCCAGCCAGACCTCGTTCACGTCGTGGCCGCCGTCCAGCGTGCGGATGGGGCGCACGGTGACGCCCGGGGCGCGCATGTCCAGCAGCAGCATCGAGATGCCGCGCTGCGCGCGCGCGTCGGGGTCGGTGCGCACCAGGCAGAACATCCAGTCGGCATACTGCGCCAGCGTGGTCCAGGTCTTCTGGCCATTGACGATGTATTCATCGCCGTCGCGCACCGCGCGGGTCTTGAGCGACGCCAGGTCGGAACCCGAGCCCGGCTCGGAGTAGCCCTGACACCACCAGTCCTCCACGCGCAGCATGCGCGGCAGGAGGCGCGCCTGTTGCTCGGCGCTGCCGTACTTCATCAGCACGGGCCCGATCATGGACAGGCCAAAGGGCAGCAGGCGCGGCGCGCCCGCCTTGAAGCATTCCACCTCGAAGATCAGCCGCTGCAACGCGTTCCAGCCGGTGCCGCCGTGTTCAACGGGCCAATTGGGCGCGCCCCAGCCGTGGTCGGCCAGGATGTTGTGCCAGCGCACGTAGTCCTCGCGTTCCAGCCGTTGATGCCGCAGTACTTTGCCGCGGATGTCGTCAGGCAGGTTGGCGGTGGCGAATGCGCGCACCTCGTCGCGGAATTGGCGCTCTTCTCGCGTCCAGGTCAGGTTCATGGTCTACCTCCTTTGCCCGGTATCTAGCCACGGCCCCGACAGGCCGGCAATCTGCCTCTTCCGAAGACCGGCTTCGCGCAGGATGTAGGGCGCCCCCCACTACAGGTCCGCAAAAGGCCTGCTTCAGCAATGAAGAATGGCCGAACCCGGCGGCAGTGCGGACACTAGCAGCCGTCATCCACTGGAATCCCATCGCCCCATGACTGTTGCCGATCACCAGGAAGGCGTGCCGCAGGGCGTCGAGGCGCAGTACCGCCAGGCGCTCGACCAGGGCCGCTTTCTCATCCAGCATTGCGCCGGCTGCGACCGCGCAGTGTTCTACCCCCGAATGATTTGCCCGCATTGCGGCGCGGACAAGCTGGCATGGACCGAGCCCGACGGGCGCGGCACCGTCTATTCCACCACCGTGGTGCGGCGCAAGCCCGAGGCGGGCGGCGACTACAACGTGGCGCTGATCGACTTGCAGGAAGGCGTCCGACTGATGAGCCGCGTGCAGGGCATCGCCCCCGCCGACGTGCGCATCGGCATGGCGGTGCGCGCCCAGGTGGCGCAGCAGGACGGCCACGGCCTCGTGGTCTTCGTACCCAACAAGGAGGCGCCATGACGCTGAAAGATCTGCGCGGCGCCGTCGCCGTGGCGGGTGTGGGCCACGCGGGCCTGGGACAGGCCGCGGGCTACACCGAAATGGAAATCCTGGTGCAGGCGGCGCAGCGCGCCGTGGCCGACGCCGGCTTGACGATGCGCGACATCGACGGCATCTGCACGGCCAGCGTCGCGGCGCCGATGTGGGCGATGCCGGTGATCGAACACCTGGGCATCCGCCCGACCTTCATCGACAGCACCATGCTGGGCGGCTCCAGCTTCGTGGCACATCTGATGCCGGCCCTGCATGCGCTGGCCTCCGGCCAATGCAACGCCGTGCTGGTCTGCTACGGCAGCACGCAACGCACGTCCACGCTGAGCCGGGCCGAAATCGGCCGGGTCCGCAAGCAGTTCGATCCCCAGCCCTACGAAACCCCCTACGATCCGCTGAGCCCGTTGTCGTCCTACGCGCTGGCCGCCGCGCGCCACATGCATCAGTACGGCACGCGCCGCGAACATCTGGCGCAAGTGGCCCTGGCAGCCAACCAGTGGGCGCAACTGAACCCCGAGGCGCAACTGCGCGAGCCCGCCACGCTGGACCAGATCCTGTCGGCCCGCATGGTGTCGGACCCCTTGAGCGTGCGCGATTGCTGCCTGGTCACAGACGGCGCCGGCGCCTACGTGCTGGTGCGCGCAGACCGTGCGCGCGACCTGCCGCGCCCGCCCGTCTACGTCCTGGGCAACGCCACGGCGGTCTGGAACCGGCAGATCTCGTCCATGGAAGACCTGACCGTGACGGCCGCGGCCGAATCCGGCAAGCGCGCGTTCGACATGGCCGGCGTATCGCAGAAAGACATCGACGTGGTCGAGCTCTACGACGCGTTCACCATCAACACCCTGCTGTTCCTGGAAGACCTGGGCTTCTGCGCCAAGGGCGAAAGCAAGGAATTCATCGCAGGCGGCGCCATCGCACCGGGCGGCCGGCTGCCGGTAAACACCAACGGCGGCGGCCTGTGCTGCGTGCATCCCGGCATGTACGGCGTCTTCATCATGATCGAAGCCGTCCGGCAGTTGCGCGGCGAATGCGGCGCGCGCCAGGTCGCGGATGCGCAATTGGCGCTGGTGCATGGCAACGGCGGCACGCTGTCCAGCCAATCCACCGCAATCCTGGGCACCCAGGCCACCCTTTGAACGCCACGGCAACACCGATGTCCCACGCAGAACCCTTCACCCGCATCCACGAAGTCGTCGCGCTGCAGGCGCAACTGCGGCCCGACGCCATCTGCCTGTACGAAGAAGGCGGCGGCACGCTGACCTACGCCCAGCTGTGGCAACGCGTGCAGGCCGTCGCCGGCTGGCTGCGCGACCAGGGCGTGCAGCCCGGCCACCGGGTGCTGATGGTGGGGGAAAACTGCACGGCGATGATCGCGGCGCTGTTCGGATGCGGCCTGGCGGGCGCCTGGCCGGTGGGCGTGAACGCCCGGTTGTCCGCACGCGAAGTCGACAACATCCGCCTGCACGCGCAGCCCGAACTGCTGCTCTACACCACGGACGTCTCGTCCGCCGCGGCCGCGCATGCCGGGGCTGCCGGCGCGCAAGACGCCGATCCGGCCGTCTGGGGGCCGGGCGTGCAGGCCGTGCGGGCCGCAACGCCCACGCAGGCGGAAGGCGGCGACCTGGCGGCCGACGTGGCCACCGTGATCTATACCTCCGGCACCACGGGCGCGCCCAAGGGCGTGATGGTGCCGCATCGCGGCCTGCTGCACTTTGCGCGCGTGTCGGCGGCATCCCGCCGGCTGACGCCGCACGACATCGGCTATGCGGCGCTGCCGATGTCGCACATCTTCGGCATCGCCACGGTGCTGATGGCCACCGTGCATGCGGGTGCCAGCCTGGTGCTGCGCAGCCGCTTCGACGCCGAAGACGCGTTCAAGGCGCTGGCGCATCCGGGCGTCAGCATCCTGCAGGGCGTGCCCACCATGTTCAGCCGCATGATGGCCGTGGCGCCGCCGCGCGCCGAGCTGCGCGCGCCCGCGCTGCGCTACCTGTACACCGGTGGCGCGGCGCTCGACCCCACCCTCAAGCGCGACGCCGAACGCTACTTCGGCGTGCCGATGCACCATGGCTACGGCATCACGGAGTACGCGGGGTCGATGTTCATCACGCGTATCGACGCGCCGCGCGCAGACTGCTCGGCAGGCTACGCGGTGGAGGGCGTGGAAATGCGCATCGGCAGCCCCGACAGCGGCATGCCCGCGCCCGGCGAACGCGGTGACATCCTGATCCGCGGCCCGGGCGTCATGCTGGGCTACTACCGCAGCCCCGAACAGACGGCGCAGGCGCTCTTGCCCGGCGGCTGGCTCAATACGGGCGACATCGGCTTCGTGGACGGCAGCGGCGCGCTGTTCATCGCCGGCCGCTCCAAGGACCTGATCATCCGGTCCGGCTTCAACGTGTATCCCATCGAAGTCGAATCGGTGATCAACGCGTTCCCCGGCGTGCGGCTATCGGCCGTGGTGGGCCGCGACACCGCCGACCAGAACGAGGAAGTCATCGCCTTCGTCGAGCCCCTGCCCGGCGCCACGATCGACACCAACCTGCTGATGCTGCATCTGCGCGCGCAACTGGCGCCCTACAAGCGCCCCGCGCGAATCATCCCCATCGAGACCATTCCCACGACCGTCAGCGGAAAAATCCTGAAGCAGCCGCTGAAAGAAAGGCTGGCGTAGGCGCGGATCCGCTGTTCCGCTCCACGACCGGCCACTTATACACAAGGAGACAACAGCGTGAACATCAAGACCCTGTTCGCCACGGCCGCCGCCGTGGCGGCGCTTGCCACGGCGACGTCCGCCCAGGCGGACGCCTACCCCGAACGCCCCATCCGCCTGCTGGTGGGCTACGCCCCGGGCGGCCCCGTCGACACCACGGCCCGCGTCTTCGCCAAATACCTGGGCGACAAGCTGGGCCAGACCGTCGTGGTGGAAAACCGCGCCGGCGCCAGCGGCATGATCGCCTCCGACGCCACCGCCAAGGCCTCGCCCGACGGCTACATGCTGGGCTTTGCCGCCAGCCCCACCCTGACCATGTCGCCGCTGGTTCAGCGCAGCACGCTGTTCGACCCCCGCAAGGACTTTTCGCTGATCGGCTTGGTGGTCGACTACGCCAACGTGCTGCTGATCGGCCCGCAGATTCCGGCCAGGAACGTCGGCGAACTCGTCGGCTACGCGCGCGCGCACCCCGATGCCGTGTCGTTCGGATCCGCCGGGATCGGCGCATCCAACCACCTGTCGGCCGAGCTGCTGAAAAAGCAGGCCGACGCATCGATGCTGCACGTGCCGTACCGCGGCAACTCGCCGGCCATGATGGATGTGATCAGCGGCAAGGTGACCTTCATGTTCGACATCACCAGCACCGCCATCCCCTTCATCAAAAGCGGCAAGGCCCGCGCGCTGGCCGTCACGTCCAAGACCCGCAACCCCGAACTGCCCGACGTGCCGACGATGATCGAAGCGGGCATGAAGGATTACGAAGTCGTGGGTTGGTACGCGCTGGTCGGCCCCAAAAAGCTGCCAGACGCCGTTTCGGCCCGCCTGGCCCGCGCGCTGGACGACGTGTCCAAGGACCCCGCCTTCCGCCAGGCCATGACCGAAGGCGGCTACACCATCAACGCCGGCGATTCGAAGGCATTGCAATCCCGTATCGACCGCGAGTACGCCTTGTGGTCGGACGTCATCCAAAGCGCCAATATCCAGGCCAACTGACCTCACCCGGAGCCCCACGATGCATCCTCCGCTTGCGCTACAAGCCCAGACCCGCTTGCCGATCATCGGCGCCCCCATGTTCCTGGTCTCTGGGCCGGAGCTGGTGGTGGCGCAATGCGCGGCGGGGATCATCGGCACGTTCCCGTCGCTGAACGCCCGTCCGCAAGAGCAATTGCACGAGTGGATCAGCCGCATCGAGGAAGGCCTGGCCGCCAAGCGCCAGGCCGACCCCGGCGCGCGCGTCGCGCCGTATGGCGTGAACCTGATCGTCCATCCCAGCAATCCGCGCTGGCAGGGCGACCTGGCCATCTGCGCCGAACGGCGCGTGCCGCTCATCATCACGTCGCTGCATGCGCCGGAGGCCGTGGTGCAGGCCGTGCACCCTTACGGGGGGCTGGTCTACCACGACGTCACCAACGTGCGCCACGCCAAGCGCGCGCTGGAGGCGGGCGTCGACGGCCTGATCCTGGTGGCCGCCGGCGCTGGCGGCCATGCGGGCCAGATCAACCCCATCGCGCTGGTCAACGAGATCCGCGCGTTCTATGACGGCCCGCTGGCGCTGTCAGGCTGCATCAGCCACGGCAAGGACATCCTCGCGGCCCAGGTCCTGGGGTGCGACTTCGCCTACATGGGCACGCGCTTCATCGCCACGCAGGAGTCGCTGGCCAGCGAAGCCTATCGCGAAATGGTGCTGCAGGCGCAGGCAGCTGACGTGACCTACACCCCGTACTTCTCGGGCGTGCCGGCCAACTATCTTTCCGCCAGCATCCAGGCGGCGGGACTGGATCCCCTGGTGCTGACCCGGCAAGGCGAGGCGCCGCCCGCCAACATGGACAAGAACTCCCGGCCCAAAGCCTGGAAGGACGTCTGGAGCGCCGGCCAGGGCGTGGGCGCGGCGCAAGAGATCCTGCCCATCGCCACGCTGGTGGATCAACTGGAAGTGGAATACCGCAGCGCCCGCGACGCCTTGCTGGCCGCGTAAGACAAAAAGTCGGGCGGGCCCGTCTCCGGCCCCGCCCGCGTTGTTCCGCCCCCACTGGTCGGGCTGCGCGACGCCGCCCTATTCCAGCTTGATGTTCGCGGTCTTGATCAGGTCGCGCCACTTCACGATCTCGTCGCGGACGAATTCGCCGAACTGTTCTGGCGTGCCGGGCTTGGGCTCGGCGCCGGCCGCGATCATCCCCTTGGCGGTCGCGGGGTCCGACAGCACTTTCACCATATCGGCGTTCATGCGCTTCACGATGTCTGGCGGCGTGCCCTTGGGCGCCATCACGCCGCTCCAGGAATAGGCCTCGTAGCCCGGCAACCCGGATTCGGCGATGGTGGGCACATCCGGCAGCATGCTCGATCGCGTGGGGTTGCCCACGCCGAGCGCGCGCACCTTGCCGCCTTTCAGGTGCGGCACGGCGGATGGCCCATCGGCGAACATCACCTGCACCTGTCCGCCCAGCAGGTCCTGCATGGCGGGCGCACTGCCCCGATACGGGATGTGCTGGATCCGCACGCCCGCCATCGCGTTGAAGAGTTCGCCCGCCAGATGCGTGCCGCCGCCGGTGCCGGAAGAGCTGAACGACAGCTTGCCCGGATTGTCTTTGGCGTAGGCGATCAGTTCGCTCACCGTGTTGACCGGCAGCGACGCGTTCACCACCAGCACGATGGGAAAGACCGCTGCCATGCCAACCGGCACAAAGTCGCGGCTGATGTCGTAGCTGAGGTTGTCGCGCAAGCTGGGCAGCACCGCGTGATGGATGGAGGCGAAGAAGAAGTTGTAGCCGTCGGGCTCGGCCTTGGCCGCGAACTGCGCGCCGACGATCCCTCCCGCGCCAGACTTGTTGTCCACCACGGTAGGCACCGACCACAGCTGGCCCAGCGGCTGCGTGGTGAATCGCGCGGTCGTGTCGACCGGACCGCCGGCGGGAAAGGGCACGATGAAAGTCACGGCGTGGCCGGGCCACGTGGCGGCGCGCGCGGTAGCGGGGAACAAGGCGGGCACAATGGCGGCGGCGCACGCGGCGCCCAGCCCCGCGACGACGCGGCGGCGTTGAGGATCGATCACTGCAGTCTCCTGAGTCTTGGTGTTATTCACGGTCAAGCTTCAAGAACTGCTGCCCGCCGCTCTTATTTATTATTTTCCGGGCGCGCGGATTCGCCGCTACACATTTTCAAAAGCCCCTCTTTCGCACGGGATGGAAAGTTCGGTGAACGGACACGATCTGCGCGTGCGCGATGCGCGGATGCGACACTTGGCCTAGGGAAAACGGAGCAGGCGCCGATGCGGCCCCGCTCCGGTCGGCTCATTGCCCGCGCGCGGCGCGCTGCACGTGTTCGATGAAGCACTCGGCGAAGCTGGGCAGGTCGCGGCCGCGTTGGCGGCACAGCAGCCGGTCGCGCAGCGCCCAGGGGTCATCCAGCTTCAGCACATGCAGCGCGTCGGGGCGGCTGTAGCGCGCCGCGCAGGCGCGCGGCACGACGGCGATGCCGGCACCCGCTTCCACCATGCGGCACACCGCTTCGAAACTGCCTACGTGCACGCGTTGGCAGATGCGCTTGCCCAGGCCGCTGGCAATGTCTTCCAGGAAGGTCTGGATGGCGCTGTCAGGATGGATGCCGACGAACTGGTAGGCGTCGACCAGGTCCGCGAAATGCGCGGACTTCGAGGCCGCCAACGGGTGGTCCAGCGAGGTCACGACGGTGAGTTCATCGCGGAACAAAGGCGTGACGTCCAGCCCTTCCACGTCGATGTTGCCGGCGACCAGCCCCAGGTCTCCCGCGCCCGCGCGGATCGCGATGACGATGTCCCCGGATATCTTTTCTTCCAGCTCCACGTCCACGTCGGGGTTTTCCGCCAGGAACGTGGACAGCGCGTCGGCCAGGAACGAATTGGTGGCCGTGGTGTTGGCCAGCAACCTCAAGCGTCCCTTTAATCCGCTGGCATAGGGTTGAAGGTCGGCGTTCAGGCATTCCAGCTGGCGGAAGACGGCGTTGGCATGCTTGAGCAGCACCTCGCCCGCCGGCGTCAGCGCAACGCCAGTCGCCAGGCGCACCAGCAACCGCGCCTTGAAGGCTTCTTCCATGTGCTTGACCCGCGCGCTTGCCGCCGGCAAGGACAGGAAGGTGCGTTCCGCAGCCCGGGTCAGATTGAGTGTTTCCCCTACGTTCAGAAACAAACGCAGGTCAGTCAAATCATGTCTCATGTTCCACCACGCAGAAGGGGGGCATTTCTAATTTTGAATTCTTCGAATGCCGGGTCGAATCTACCATGCACTAAACCCGCGAACCACACCGGTTGATGCGGAACTGTTTTCCACAGGCGGCGCATGCGCCGCAGTACAGGAGTCACAGGCAATGAGCGGCATGGTTTCCGGAAAGGTAGTGGTCGTCACGGGCGCGGGTGGCGGTATCGGGCGCAGCATTGCGCTGGCGATGGCGCAGGCGGGCGCCAAGGTGGTCGTGAACGACATCGGCGTGTCGCTGACGGGCGAAGGCGGTGCGGAAGGCCCGGCGCAAGCGGTGGTGAAAGAGATCGTCTCGGCCGGCGGCCAGGCCGTCGCCAACACCGACAGCGTGGCCGCCTACGACAGCGCAAGCCGCGTGGTGCAGACCGCCATCGACGCGTTCGGCCGCATCGACGCCGTGATCAACAACGCGGGCAATCTGCGCGACCGCGTTTTCCACAAGATGAGCGAAGAGGAATGGCGCCAGGTGATCGACGTGCACCTGAACGGCTCGTTCTTCATGAGCCGCGCCGCGGCCCCCTATTTCCGCGAGCAGGAGTCCGGCGCCTTCGTGCACATGACGTCCACGTCAGGCCTGATCGGAAACTTCGGCCAGGCGAACTACGCCGCCGCCAAACTCGGCATCGTCGCCCTGTCCAAATCCATCGCGCTGGACATGGCGCGCTACAACGTGCGCTCGAACTGCATCGCGCCTTTCGCGTGGAGCCGCATGACGAGTTCCATCCCGGCAGAAACAGACGAAGAGAAGGCCCGCGTCGAAAAGCTGAAGAAGATGGAAGCCGGCAAGGTCGCGCCGATGGCCGTCTACCTGGCCAGCGACGCGGCCAGCGAAATCACCGCGCAGATCTTTGCCGTGCGCGCCAACGAAATCATGCTGATGAGCCAGCCGCGGCCCCTGCGCACCGTGCACAACAGCGAAGGCTGGACGCCGGAACGCATTGCCGAGATCGCGGTGCCCGCCATGCGCAAGCATTTCTACGCGTTGGAGCGTTCGCCCGACGTGATCGATTGGGATCCCATCTGAGACCGCCATGCCCCTGGATTACGCGACTGTAAAGAACTGGCGCTTTGACGAGGTGCGTCAGCGCTACGAGCAGAAAGACACCATGCTGTATGCGCTGGGCATCGGCCTGGGCCAGGACCCCGAAGACGTCGGCCAGCTGCGCTACGTGTACGAAAAGGACTTGCAGGCCTTCCCCACGATGAGCGTGGTGCTGGGATACCCCGGCTTCTGGGTGCAGGACCCGCGCGCCGGCATCGATTGGGTGAAGGTGGTGCATGGCGAGCAGCGCCTGACGGTGCACGCGCCGTTGCCGACCTCGGGCGTGGTGGTCGGAAGAAGCCGCAACACGCATGTGATCGACAAGGGCGCGGACAAGGGCGCCATCGTCATCACCGAGCGCACGTTGCATGACGAAAGCGGCACCTGCCTGGCCACTTTGCGGCAAAGCACGTTTTGCCGCGGCGACGGCGGCTTCGGCCCGGGCGACGACAGCCCCGACGCCCTGCCCGCCGTGCCCGGCGGCAAGCCGGACCTGCAGTGCGAACTGCGTGTTCCGCCCAGCGCCGCGCTGCTGTATCGCTTGAACGCCGACCGCAATCCACTGCACGCCGACCCCGACGTCGCGCATCAGGCGGGTTATCCACGGCCCATCCTGCATGGCCTGTGCTCGTATGGCGTGGCGGCGCACGCCATCGTCAAAAGCTGCTGCGATTACGACGCGTCGCGGCTGACCAGCCTGAACGCGCGTTTCTCGGCGCCGGTGTACCCCGGCGAGACGCTGCAATGCGACATGTGGCGCATGCCTGACGGACAGATCCGATTCCAGGTGCGGGCGCGCGAACGCGATCTTGTGGTCATGAGCCACGGCACCGCGACGGTGCAATCATGACCCGCCCACCTGCGCTTGACGGCATCCGCGTGCTGGACCTGTCGCGCATCCTGGCCGGCCCCTGGTGCACGCAGAACCTGGCCGACCTGGGCGCCGACGTCATCAAGATCGAACGCCCCCATGTCGGCGACGACACGCGCGCCTGGGGCCCGCCATATCTGAAGGACGGCGACGGCCGGGACACCAGCGAGTCCGCCTACTACCTCAGCGCCAACCGCAACAAGCGTTCGGTCGAAGCCGACATGGCCACGGCCGAAGGCGCGGCGCTGATCCGCGAACTGGCCGCGGCAAGCGACATCCTGGTCGAGAACTTCAAGGTAGGCGGGCTGAAGAAATACGGCCTGGACTACGACAGCCTGAAGGCCATCAATCCGCGCCTGATCTACTGCTCGGTCACCGGCTTCGGCCAGGACGGTCCGTTTGCCCAACGCCCCGGCTACGACTTCATGATCCAGGGCATGGGCGGGCTGATGAGCATCACCGGCGAACGCGACGACCTGCCTGGCGGCGGGCCGCAGAAGGCCGGCGTGGCGGTGACGGACATCGTCACCGGCATGTACGCGACGGTCGCGATCCTGGCGGCCTTGCAGGAACGCCATCGCAGCGGCCTGGGGCAGCATCTGGACATCGCCCTGCTGGACAGCCACGTGGCGCTGCTGGCCAATCAGAATTCCAACTACTTCAACTCCGGGGTCGCGCCCACGCGCGCCGGCAACGCGCATCAGAACGTCGTGCCCTATCAGGTGTTCGCCGCCAGCGACGGCCACCTGATCGTGGCCACCGGCAACGAATCACAGTACCGCGCGTATTGCCGCGCGATCGGCGTGCCGGAACTGGGCGACGACCCGCGCTTTGCCACCAACCGGCTGCGCGTCACCCACCGCGAAACGCTGATCGGCATCCTGACGGCAATCATGCAGGAAGGCCGGCGCGACGACTGGATCGCCAAGCTGGAAGCGGTGGGGGTGCCTTGCGGCCCCATCAACAACATCGCGCAGGCATTCGCGCATCCGCAGGCGCAGGCCAGGCAGCTGCGCCGGGACTTGCCGCATCCGGCCGGCGGCACGGCGCCCGTCACGGCCAGCCCGCTGCGGTTCTCGGCGTCGCCGGTCGTCTATCGGCGCGCGCCGCCGATGCTGGGCGAACACACCGAGGAAGTGCTGCGCGACGTGCTGGGCAAATCGGCCGACGCCATCGCGGCGTTCAAGGCCGCGACCGCGAAAGCCGTTTAGGACGGCGGGCGCGCTACGGATGCCATTGCGAGCGCGTCGGCGCCTGGCGCTGCGCGCCGCCGCTCAGCACGTATGACAGGTGGCTGGCCTTCTGCTTGATCAGTTTGGCAAAGCTCCGCAGCTTCGGACCCGGCAAGCGCCCGCCGGGCCCGGACACGCTCAACGCGCCCAGCAAACGCCAGTTGGCGCCGAACACCGGCGCCGACACGCTGGCGATTTCGGCTTCGCGCTCGCCGATCGAGATATAGAACCCCTCGCGGCGGATGGTTTCGTAAGGCTCGCCCGGTTCTCCTGAAAGGGCCAGCAACACCCGCCCTGGCGATCCCTTCTCCAGCGGCAGCACTTCGCCCATCCGGATGTGGTGGCGGATCGCCTTCGGCCCTTCGACCCGGACGAGGCACGTCCGGATATCGCCCTCGCGCACGAAGAACGACGCGCTTTCGCCCGTCTCTCGCGTCAGTTCGCGCAGCGTCGGCTCGATCTCGTTGTTAAGGTCGAACGACGCCTGGTAACGCGCGCCCAGCCAGCCTGCGGCCGGCCCCAAACGCCAGGCGCCGTCTTCGTCGCGCTGCACCAGATACCGTGCTTCGGCCAGCGTGCGCGCAATGCGCAACGTGGTCGTCTTGTGCATGCCCGCGCGGCGGCTCAGTTCGGCCAGCGACACGAATGCGTCGTCCACCTGAAATGCTTCAAGCAGGCGCAGCGCGCGCGCCACTGCGATGACGCCGCCGGATTCACGGGCTTCGTCGACGGGCGCCGGCCGGGCCGGTTCCACAGACACTCCTGCCGTTTTCTTCATGTCCTCTCCCGTTTCACGGTACGCACCGCGTTTTGCCAGACGAAACGCCATTGTATAGAGCGGAACGCCTTCCTATAGTGGATCCCGCCCGCAGGTCCGCCCGCGACGGACCGGCGCAATGAAGCATTCCCATAAGACTGGAGACAACCATGA
This sequence comes from Achromobacter sp., assembly GCF_057314935.1. Taxonomy (NCBI): domain Bacteria; kingdom Pseudomonadati; phylum Pseudomonadota; class Betaproteobacteria; order Burkholderiales; family Alcaligenaceae; genus Achromobacter; species Achromobacter sp. The sequence continues at coordinate 36,236 of NZ_DBHKZA010000036.1, read as the reverse complement.
AACTGCTTTCCCAAGCGGCCGCGCTGATCGGCGGCCTCGTGATCGGCGCCAGCGCGCTTGCGCAATCCTTCCCCGACCGCCCCATCCGATTGATCGTCCCGTTCCCGCCCGGCGGCGGCACCGACATCATCGCCCGCGAATTGGGGGTGGCGCTGAACAAGACTTCTGGCTGGAATCTGGTGGCTGAGAACCGCCCCGGCGCCGGCGGCAACCTGGGCGTGGAAACCGCCGTGAAGTCCGCCCCGGACGGCTACACGCTGGTGTTGGGCCAGACCAGCAATCTGGCCATCAATCCCTCGCTGTACAGCAAACTCTCCTACAACCCCGCCCGCGACCTGGCCCCCGTCGCCTTGGTTGCCACGGCGCCGCTGGTGCTGGTGGTCGCTTCCAACTCCCGCTACCAGACCCTGGCCGACGTCGTTACGCAGGCCAAGGCCCGCCCGGGTGAACTGAACTTCGCGTCGCCGGGCAACGGCACCGTCGCGCACCTGACCGCCGAACTGCTGCAGCAGTCGGCCGGCATCAAGCTGCAGCACATTCCCTACAAGGGCGCCAACCAGGCGCTGAACGACCTGTTCGGCGGCCAGGTGCAGCTGTTCATGTCGTCCATCCCCACGGCCCTGGGCCAGATCCGCACAGGCAAGCTGCGCGCACTAGCCGTCACGTCCGCCAAGCGCGTCGCCGAACTGCCCGATGTGCCGACCGTCAGCGAAGCCGGCTACGCCGGTTTTGACGCCAACACCTGGTTCGGCCTGATGGTGCCGGCAGGCACGCCGCCCGACGTGATCCAGACCCTGAACGCGGCTGCCAACAAGGCGATGGCCAGCAGGGAATACCAGGAGAAGATCCGCGCCGAAGGCGGCGAGGTGCTGGGCGGCACGCCCGAAGCGTTCAGCGAACGCCTGCGCAAGGACCACGCGCTGTGGGCGGGCATCGTGAAGCAATCCGGCGCCCGCATCGACTGATCCCCATTCCACGATTCCCGATTCCCGATTCCCCCAGACGACAAGACTGCCATCATGAGCGAAACATCCCTTCCCGCCATCCGCCGCGACATCCAGCGCGTGAGTCCCGAACTGGTCCGCGCGGCCAGCCAATTCCAGGCCGCCATCCTGGCCGACGTGGGCGGCCGCCGCGGCGCGCTGGGCGGCCGCATTGCGCCGCTGTCGCCCCGGATGAAAGTGGCGGGCCCCGCCTTCACCGTCGAGCTGCGTCCCGGCGACAACCTGATGTTCCATGCGGCGCTGGCCTTGGCGCAACCCGGCGACGTCATCGTCGTCGAAGGCAAAGGCGACCGCTCCGCCGCGCTGTGCGGCACCATCATGACGACGCAGGCGCAGGCCAGCGGGCTGGCCGGCTTCGTGGTCGACGCCGCCGTGCGCGATTCCGACGAGATCATCGAAAGCGGCTTTCCCGTCTTCTCGGTCGGCACCAACCCCAACGGGCCGACCAAGGGCTTGCCCGGCCGCGTGAATTGGCCGGTGTCGCTGGCGGGCGTCACCGTCAATCCGGGCGACCTGATCGTGGGCGATGCCGACGGCGTGGTGGTCGTGCCGCGCGAGAACGTCGCCGAGATCCTGGTGCTGGCCCAGCAGAAAGTGGACGCCGAAGCGCGCCGCATCGCAGAGATCAAGGCCGGCAAGCTTGGCGCGCCCTGGCTGGCCGACGCATTGCGCGCGGCGGGCGTCTTGCCCGCAGGGGAATCGCTATGAATCCGGGCGCCCCATCCGTCGTGCTGGTGACCGGCGCCGACCTGGCGGACGAGGCTGTCCGCGAGCTCCAGGGCTACCGCCTGGTCTACGCCGGCGCACGCCCCACCGAAGACGACTTGCTGACACTGGTGCGCCAGCACGACCCCGTCGCGATGATCGTCCGCTACGGCAAAATCAGCGCATCGCTGATCGAGGCCGCCCGGTCGCTGCGGGTGATCGCCAAGCACGGCAGCGGCATCGACACCATCGACAGCGCAGCGGCAAGCGCGCGCGGCATCGCGGTGAAGGCCGCGGCCGGCGCCAATGCCGCAGCGGTCGCCGAACACGCCATCGCGCTGCTGCTGGCCTGCGCCAAGTCCGTCGTGCCGCTGGACGCCCGCATGCACGCCGGCCACTGGGACAAGGCCACGCACAAGAGCATCGAACTGGCCGGACGCTGCATCGGGCTGGTGGGCCTGGGCGCCATCGGCCTGCGGGTGGCCGCCGTGGCGCGCGCCATGGACATGCGGGTGATCGGCCATGACCCTTACGCCAAAGACGTTCCCACCTGGATAGAAACGGTCGATCTTGCCCGGCTGTGGGCCGAATCGGACGCGATCTCGCTGCATTGCGCACTGACCGACAACAACCGCGACCTGATCAACGCCGCGACGCTGGCCCAGTGCCGCGACGGCGTGTTGCTGGTCAATACCGCGCGCGGCGGTCTGGTCAACGAGGCCGACCTGCTGGCCGCGGTAGGTAGCGGCAAGGTGGCCTATGCCGGGCTGGACAGTTTCCAGCAGGAGCCGCCGCCGGCCGCGCACTGCTTCCAGGGCCATCGGCGTCTGATCCTGAGCCCGCACGTGGGCGGCGTCACGCACGACGCGTATGTGAAGATGGGCGTGGGCGCGGCGCGCAATGTGCTGCAGGTACTGCAGGTGCTGAAGGCCGGCTAGCCCCGAAAGAAAAACGGCCGCTGAATCCAGCGGCCGTCTTCATGTCACCTGCGGATTACGCCACGGCGACCGGGATCTTGCCGATCTTGGCCTGCCATTCCTTGGGGCCGGTCGTGTGGACCGACGCGCCCTGGGCGTCCACCGCCACGGTCACCGGCATGTCCTTCACGTCGAACTCGTAGATGGCTTCCATGCCCAGGTCGGCAAAGCCCAGCACCTTGGCGCCGCGGATGGCCTTGGACACCAGGTAGGCAGCGCCGCCGACGGCCATCAGGTAGGCCGAGCCGTGCTTCTTGATCGCCTCGATGGCGACCGGGCCGCGCTCCGACTTGCCGATCATGGAGATCAGGCCGGTCTTCTCCAGCATCATGTCGGTGAACTTGTCCATGCGCGTGGCGGTCGTGGGGCCGGCGGGGCCGACCACTTCGTCGCCCACGGGATCCACCGGACCCACGTAATAGATCACGCGGTTGGTGAAGTCCACAGGCAGCGGCTCTCCCTTGGCCAGCATATCCTGGATGCGCTTGTGCGCGGCATCGCGGCCGGTCAACATCTTGCCCGACAGCAGCAGCGTCTGGCCCGGCTTCCAGCTGGCGACTTCTTCCTTCGTCAGCGTGTTCAGGTCGACCTGCTTGGACTTGTTGTAGTCGGGAGCCCAGTGCACTTCCGGCCATTCCGACAGCGACGGCGGATCCAGGCGCGCGGGGCCCGAGCCGTCCAGCTCGAAGTGCGCATGGCGCGTGGCGGCGCAGTTCGGGATCATCGCGACGGGCTTGGAAGCCGCGTGCGTCGGGAAGGTGCTGATCTTGACGTCCAGCACCGTCGTCAGGCCGCCCAGGCCCTGCGCGCCGATACCCAGCGCATTGACCTTTTCGTACAGCTCGATGCGCAGCTCTTCCAGCTTGTTCTGCGGACCGCGGGCCAGCAGTTCGTACATGTCGATGTCTTCCATCAACGACTGCTTGGCCATCAGCATGGCCTTTTCGGCGGTGCCGCCGACGCCGATGCCCAGCATGCCCGGGGGGCACCAGCCGGCGCCCATCGTCGGGACGGTCTTCAACACCCAGTCCACCAGCGAATCGCTGGGGTTCAACATGGCGAACTTGGTCTTGTTCTCGGAACCACCACCCTTGGAGGCGATCTGCACGTCGACCTTGTCGCCCTGGACAAGCTCGACGTGCAGGATACAGGGCGTGTTGTCGCGCGTGTTCTTGCGCGCGAACAGCGGATCGTCCAGCACCGAGGCGCGCAGCGGATTGTCCGGGTTCAGGTAGCCGCGGCGCACGCCTTCGTCACAGAGTTCCTGCAGGGTGCGCTTGGTGTCGAAGCGCACGCTCATGCCGATCTTCAGGAAGACGTTGACGATGCCGGTGTCCTGGCACAGCGGGCGCTTGCCTTCGGCGCACATGCGCGAATTGGTCAGGATCTGCGCCATCGCGTCGCGCGCGGCGGGGCTTTCCTCGCGCTCGTAGGCGCGCGCCAAGTGGCGGATGTAGTCGACGGGGTGGTAATAGCTGATGAACTGGATGCCATCGGCTATCGACTGGATCAAGTCTTCTTCTTTAATGATGACGGACATGGCGAT
>NZ_DBHKZA010000036.1:24000-31904 GCF_057314935.1 Achromobacter sp. | reverse complement strand
AAAATGTGCGCGATCAACGGGCGTTGGCGGTCGAACATGCCTTCCTGCTCCCAATCCCCGGACTGCGACACGATGCTCTTGGCGGTCTGCACGGCCAACGGGCCGTTCTCGACGATGGCGCGCGCCAGTTCCAGCGCGCCGGCCAGCGCGCCGCCCGGTTCCGTCAGACGGTTGACCAGGCCGAACGAGTAGGCGCGCTCGGCGCTCAGCATCTCGCCCGTCAGGATCACTTCCATGGCGATGTGGTACGGCAGGCGGCGCGGCAGGCGCAGCATGCCGCCGGCGCCGGCCACCAGGCCGCGCTTGACCTCCGGCAGGCCGAACTTGGCGTTGCTGGCGGCCACGATCAGGTCGGAGGCCAGGGCCATTTCACAACCGCCGGCCAACGCATAGCCTTCGACGGCCGCGATCAGCGGTTTCTTGGGCGGCTTTTCGTTCAAGCCGGCAAAACCACGGCCTTCCACGTAGGGGCGCTGGCCCGATTTGGCAAATGCCTTCAAGTCCATGCCCGACGAGAACGTGCCGCCGCCACCCGTCAGGATGCCGATGCGGATGTCGTCGCGGCTGTCCAGCTGGTCCAGCGCGGCGGCCATGGCTTGGGCGGTTTCCAGGTTGATGGCGTTCTTGGCTTCCGGGCGGTTGATCGTGATGATCTGGATGCCGTCGGTAACTTCCACCGTGATCAGGTCTGACATGGGACTGCTCCTTCCAGGAATTCTCGGAATCCCGGGGTGTCGTCGGGTTCCGGGTTTTATATAAGACTTGAGGCTCAACCTGGAATCATACGATCATTGGTTTGCGGGCGCAGCCGACGCGGGCCAGGGCGTCCGCCAGCAGCACACCCGCGGGGCGCCCGCCCCCCCCTGGCGCCCCCTCGGCCACATCCCCGCTGCCCCGGATGGCGTCCAAAAGACGTAGATGTAACTGCCCAACGGCCATCGGGAAACAGGACAGGCCCGGGCCAGTTAAAATGCCGGGTTTCCCACGCCCAAGGCAAGCCTTGCCCGGCGAGTCGAATTCCAAGAATCCTATGCTCACCTTTCAGCAAATCATCCTTACGCTCCAGGAATACTGGGACAAGCAGGGTTGCGCCCTGCTGCAACCCTACGACATGGAAGTCGGCGCCGGCACTTCGCATACGGCCACATTCCTGCGCGCGATCGGCCCGGAGCCGTGGCGCGCCGCGTATGTGCAGCCTTCGCGCCGCCCCAAGGATGGCCGCTACGGCGAGAACCCCAACCGCCTGCAGCACTATTACCAATATCAGGTCGTGCTGAAGCCGGCGCCCCCGGAAATCCTGGACCTCTACATCGGTTCGCTGAAGGCGCTGGGCATCGACCCGACGCAGCACGACATCCGCTTCGTCGAAGACGACTGGGAAAACCCGACGCTGGGCGCCTGGGGCCTGGGCTGGGAAGTCTGGCTGAACGGCATGGAGGTCACGCAGTTCACCTATTTCCAGCAAGTGGGCGGCCTGGACTGCACGCCAACCACGGGTGAAATCACCTACGGCCTGGAACGCCTGGCCATGTACCTGCAGGACGTGCAAAGCGTGTACGACCTGGTCTGGACCGAAGGCGCCAACGGCAACCGCGTGCTGTACCGCGACGTGTTCCACCAGAACGAGGTGGAGCAATCCACCTACAACTTCGAACACTCGTCGGCCGACATGCTGTTCGCGCACTTCAATGACTACGAAACCGAAGCCAAGCGCCTGATGGACGTGCCCCTGGCGCTGCCGGCCTACGAGGCCGCGCTGAAAGCCGCGCACACCTTCAACATGCTGGACGCGCGGGGCGCGATCAGCGTGACCGAGCGCGCCGCCTACATTGGCCGCATCCGCAACCTGTCGCGCGCCGTCGCCCAGGCTTACTACGATTCCCGCGAACGACTGGGCTTTCCCATGCTGGCCCGCACCAAGGCCGCCGGGGAGGCTGCATAAATGACGACGAACATCCGCCCGCTGCTGGTCGAACTGCTGACCGAAGAACTGCCGCCCAAGGCCCTGCAAAAGCTGGGCCAGGCCTTTGCCGAAGGCGTGCGCGCCACGCTCGCGCGCCATGGCCTCTTGGCTGACGGCTGCGCCGTGACTGCGTATTCCACGCCGCGCCGCCTGGCCGTGCACCTGTCCGCCGTGCTGGCGCAGGCGCCCGACCAGCCCTACGCCGAAAAGCTGATGCCGGTGAAGATCGGCCTGACCGAAGACGGCCGCGCCACCCCGGCGCTGCAAAAGAAGCTGGCCGCCAAGGGCCTGGAAAACATCGACCTGTCCACGCTGGACCGCGAATCCGATGGCAAGCAGGACTACCTGGTTGCCCGCGGCACCGCCCCCGGCGCGCAACTGGCCGTGGGTTTGCAGGAAGGCCTGGACACAGCGCTGAACAACCTGCCGATCCCCAAGGTCATGCGTTACCAATTGGCCGATGGTGTCACGTCCGTCAAGTTCGTGCGCCCGGCGCACGGTCTCGTCGCCCTGTTTGGCGCCGAGGTGGTGCCGGTGTCCGCGCTGGGCCTTACCGCCGGCCGTGACACGCTGGGCCACCGCTTCATGAGCACGGTGCCGGTGTCGTTCGCCAATGCCGACGCCTACGCCGCCACCCTGGCAGAAAAGGGCCGCGTCGTGGCGTCCTTCGAAGGCCGCCGCGACGAGATCCAGCGCCAGTTGCTGGACCATGCCGGCCGCCTGTCGGCCACCCTGGGCGACGACCCGGAAGTCGCCGCGTTGCTGGACGAAGTGACGGCGCTGGTCGAACATCCCACTGTCTACGTGGGTCAGTTCGAAGAGCAGTTCCTGCAAGTGCCGCAGGAATGCCTGATCCTGACCATGCGGCTGAACCAGAAGTACTTCCCGCTGTTCGACCCGGCCACCGGCCGCCTGACGCACCGCTTCCTGATCGTGAGCAACATGCACACGGACAATCCGGTGAACATCGTCGAAGGCAACCAGCGCGTGGTGCGTCCGCGCCTGGCCGACGCGCAGTTCTTCTTCGAAACCGACCGCAAGACGCCGCTGGCCGCGCGCGTCGAACAACTGGGCTCGATCGTCTATCACAACAAGCTGGGCACCCAGCTTGAGCGCGTGGAGCGCGTGCGCGCCATCGCCCGCGGCGTGGCAGGCCTTCTGGGCGGCGACGTAACGGCCGCCGACCGGGCCGCCATGCTGGCCAAGGCCGACCTGGGTTCGAACATGGTGGGCGAATTCCCCGAGCTGCAAGGCATCATGGGCGCGTACTACGCCGCCGGCGACGGCGAGCCGGCCAGCGTCGTGGAAGCGCTGCGCAGCCAGTACCGCAACCGCTACGACACGCCGGTTACGCAAGACACCCTGACCGCCGCCACGCTCTTCATTGCCGAACGCGTGGAAACGCTGGTCGGCATCTGGGCCATCGGCCTGGCGCCTACGGGCGAACGCGACCCCTTCGGCCTGCGCCGCGCCGCGCTGGGCCTGATCAGCGCGTTCGAACAACTGGCCGCCGGCGGCTGGCTGAAGATCAGCGAAGCCGGCCCGCTGTCCCTGGACGGCCTGCTGGACCTGGCCGCGGGCACGTTCCCCGCCGGCAAGATCCCGGCCGACACGCTGGCTGAAGTCCGCACCTTCATCTACGAACGCTACCGCAACCAGCTGATCAACGACTTCGACCGCAACGCGGTGGAAGCGGTGATCGCGCTGACGCCGCCGCTGCATCAGGTGGCCGAGCGCGTGCGCGCCGCTGCCGCCTTCGCGCAACTGCCCGAAGCCGCCAGCCTGGCCGCCGCCAACAAGCGCATCGGCAACCTGTTGAAGAAGGCCGAAGGCGACATCGGCGCGGTCAACGACGCCGCGCTGGTGGAACCCGCCGAAAAGGCCCTGGCCGCCGCCGTGGCCGCCCTGCGTCCGCAGGCCGAAGCCCAGCTGGCCGCCGGCGACTTCGCCGGCAGCCTGTCCACGCTGGCCCAGGCCCGCGAGCCCGTGGACGCGTTCTTTGCCGACGTCATGGTCATGGCCGAAGACCCGGCCGTGCGCGCCAACCGCCTGGCTCTCTTGAGCCAGCTGCATGGCCTGATGAACCAGGTGGCCGACATTTCCAGGCTGGCACAGTGAAACTGATCATCCTCGACCGCGACGGCGTCATCAACCAGGACAGCGATGCATTCGTCAAGAATCCCGACGAATGGATCGCCCTGCCGGGCAGCCTGCAAGCGATCGCCCGGCTGACGCAGGCGGATTGGAAGGTGGTGGTCGCCACCAACCAGTCCGGCCTGGCGCGCGGCCTGTTCGACATGGACACGCTGACCGCCATCCACACCAAGATGCGGCGCGAGCTGGCCGCCGTCGGCGGCAGCATCGACGCCGTGTTCCTGTGCCCCCACGGTCCGGACGACAACTGCACCTGCCGCAAGCCGCGCCCCGGCATGTTCGAGCAGATCGGCCATCGCTACGACATCGACCTGACCGGCGTGCCGGCCGTGGGCGATTCGCTGCGCGACTTGCAGGCGTCCTCGTCTGTCGGCTGCGCGCCCTGGCTGGTGCAAACCGGCAACGGCAAGAAGACGCTGGCCAAGGGCGGCCTGCCCGACAACACGCGCGTATGCGAAGACCTGTCGGCCGTTGTCGACATCCTGCTTCAGGACAATTGATTCGATGGCCCGGCTACGCTCGCTGCTTTATTTCCTGTTTCTGGCCGTCACGGTCATCCCCTACGCCTTCGCCTGCATCCTGTGGGCGCCGCTACCGCTGCACTGGCGCTACAAGCTTACGGTGGGCTGGCCTCGCCTGGCCATCTGGGGCGCCAAAGTGTTCTGCGGCATCCGCTGGCAGGTCAAGGGCTGGGAAAACCTGCCCGACGGCCCCGCCGTGATCCTGTCCAAGCACCAGTCGGCCTGGGAAACGCTGTTCTTTCCGGCCCACATGCCGCGCGAAGTCTGCTTCGTCTACAAGAAAGAACTGCACATGGTGCCGTTCTTCGGCTGGGGCCTGGCGCTGCTGCGCATGATCGCCATCGACCGCGCGAAAGGCCGCGACGCCTTTGAACAGGTGGTCAAGCAGGGCCAGACCCGTCTGGACGAAGGCCGTTGGCCCTTGCTGTTTCCCGAAGGCACCCGCGTGCCCCCGGGCAAGACGGCGCGTTTCAAGATGGGCGGCGCGTTGCTTGCCTCGCGCACCGGCGCGGTCGTCATCCCCGTGGCGCATAACGCCGGCGAGTGCTGGCGGCGCAACGCTTTCGTCAAATATCCCGGCATGGTCACCCTGTCGATCGGTCCCGCGATAGAATCCAAGGGACTCTCCCCCGAAGAACTGAACCAAAAGGTACAGGACTGGATCGAAGGGGAAATGCGGCGTCTCAACCCTGAAAGGTATGTCTAGCACTGATCAGCTCGAACTCCTGTTCGACGTGCAAGAAGACGACGCGCCCCGGGGCGCGTCGCCGCTGATCGCCTCGCCGAAGCCGCCGGCCGCGCCCCGACCTGCCGCGCCCCGGGCCACGCCCCCGCAGCCAGTCACCCCGAAGACGCTTTTCCCCGACACGCCCGCTGGCGCCGCCCCCGCGGGCGAGCCGTTGCTCACGCTGTCGCCCAACGCGTCCTCCCGCGTCCCCACCCCGTGCCCCGATCCGCTGCCGCCAGGCGCGCGCTGGCGCGAGGTGCCGACGGAACATCAGCCTATCGGTTTCGTGCTGCTGCGCTCGCGCCGCCGCAGCATCGGCTTCGTCATCACCGACGACGGGCTGCGCGTCACGGCGCCCAGCTGGGTCACGCTGGCGCAGATCGACGACGCCGTGCGCGAAAAGGCGCGCTGGATCCTTGCCAAGCTGCGTGAATGGCACGCCCGCAAGCAGCAACTGGCCATGGCGCACACGCGCTGGCAGCCGGGCGGTGAACTGCCCTATCTGGGCAAGCGCATCCTGATCGGCGTGGGCGGCGACAGCCGCCAGGCCCGCCTGTCAGGCGATGCGGAAGCGCCGCAAGACGGCGACACCCTCTGGCTGGCCCTGCCCTCCACGGCCGAGCAAAGCCGCATCCGCGACTCGGCGCAAGCCTGGCTGCAGCAGCGGGCCGGCGCCTGGTTCGGCGCCCGGCTGGCGCATTTCCTGCAGGTGAGCGGCCTGAAGATCCGCCGCTGGCGGCTGTCGTCCGCCGCCACGCGCTGGGGCTCGTGCACCAGCGACGGCAACATCATGCTGAATTGGCGGCTGATCCATTTCGCGCCCGCCATCATCGATTACGTGATCGCGCACGAGCTTGCCCACCTGCGCGAGATGAACCACAGTCAGGATTTCTGGCGTGAAGTGGGACAGATCCTGCCTGACTTCGAAGACGCCAAGAATATTCTTCGGCGCCACGACCCCGCTTCCCTGCCTCAGTTCTGAGGCGACTTGGAGACACGAAAATGTTGCTGCTGATTCCGGGCCCGGTCACGACCGACGCACGGGTGAAGGCCGCCATGGCGCAGGATTACGCGCCCTGGGACAACGATTTCCGCGAGACCTACCGCCAGGTCTGCGCAGGCGTGCTGGGCGTGGCCGAGGCCTCGCCCGACGAACACGCCGCGCTGGCGCTGCCCGGTTGCGGCCACTTCGCGGTGGAAGCCGCGATCCGCACCTTCTTGCCACCGGGCGGCCGCCTGCTGGCGCCGTCCACCGGCGCCTACGCGTCCCGCCTGCAGAAGCTGGCGGGCGAAGCTGGCCGGGTGGCCGTGCCGCTGCCCGTCGGCGCGGCCGAGCGGGTGGACCCGGTGGCCGTCGCCGCAGCCCTGGAACGGGATCCCACGCTGACGCACCTGGCGCTGGTCTACAGCGAAACCGGCAGCGGCATCTGCCATGACGTGCCCGAGCTGGCGCGTATCGCCCACGCGATGGGCCGCCGCGTCATCGTCGACGCCGTATCCGCGTTCGGCGCGCTGCCGTTGAACCTGGCTGCGCTGCCCGCGGTCGACGCCGTGGTGCTCACCGCCAACAAATGCCTGGAAGGGCTGCCCGGCGCCGCCTTCGTGGTGGCGCGCATCGACCGCCTGGAAGCTACGCGCGGCAACGCCGGCAGCTGGTCGCTGGACCTGACCGATATCTACCAGCACACGCTGGTCCCCAATGCCGGCCCCCGTTTCACGCCGCCCGCGCCCACGCTGGCGGCGCTGGCCGTGGCGCTGGACCTGTACCGGCAGGAAGGCCGTGTCGCCCGTCTGGCGCGCTACACGGCGAACATGCGCACGCTATATGATGGCGTGATCGAGCTGGGCCTGACACCCAATCTGCCGCGCGACCTGCAGGGCCCCATCGTCGTCAACGTCTGCGCGCCGGACGCCCCGACCTGGAACCTGCAGCTGTTCGTCGACGCGCTCAAGGCCCGCGGCTACGTGCTCAGCAATTTCAGCAACACCGAACACCCCTCGTTCCGGGTCGGCTGCATCGGCGCTTTCGGCGCCGAACAGATGCGGCTTGCGGTCGACGCCATGGGCGGCGCACTGCGCGACATCGGCATCACTCGGGAAAGCGCCGGCGCTCCGCCGCGCTTCCCGCAACCCCTCATCGCTTAAGGAAGATATCCATGCGTATGCTCCACACCATGCTGCGAGTCGGCAACCTCGACAAATCCATCGATTTCTACACCAACGTGCTCGGCATGCGGGTCCTGCGCCGCAACGACTACCCGGAAGGCAAGTTCACGCTGGCCTTCGTGGGCTATCAGGACGAAACCGAAGGCGCGGTCATCGAGCTGACCCACAACTGGGACACCGAAAAATACGACCTGGGCAACGGCTACGGCCACATCGCCCTGGAAGTCGACAACGCCTACGAAGCCTGTGACAAGGTCAAGGAACGCGGCGGCAAGGTCACCCGCGAAGCCGGCCCGATGAAGCACGGCAAGACGGTCATCGCTTTCGTGGAAGATCCCGACGGCTACAAGATCGAGTTCATCCAGAAGAAAGG
>NZ_DBHKZA010000036.1:0-23900 GCF_057314935.1 Achromobacter sp. | reverse complement strand
CTGGTGATCTTCGGCTTCGACCGCAACGAACGCTACCCCGATGCGCCCCCGGTGCCGCAAACCATCCTGTGCAATCCCGTCATCACGCCCTTGTCGGACGAGATGGAAGACGGCTGGGAAGGCTGCCTGTCGGTGCCCGGGCTGCGCGGGCAGGTGCCGCGCTATCGCCACATCCGCTACAGCGGGCGCGACCCCTACGGCCAGTTGATCGAGCGTGAAGCCGAAGGCTTTCACGCCCGCGTGGTGCAGCATGAATGCGACCACCTGATCGGCCGCCTGTATCCGTCGCGCATCCAGGATTTCTCGAAGTTCGGCTTCACCGAAATCCTGTTTCCGGGCATGGACCCGAACGCCGACGACTAACCGCCCGGGTTCGGATGCGCCGCAGCAGGCGCATCTGCTGCGGTTGCCGCCTGCGGCGACAAGTCTTCCGGCGCGAAATCATCCACCTGCAAGACCTGCGACACCAGGGCCTCCGCCGCTTCCAGCTGCGCGGCCTGCGTGTCGGTGATCGCGCCGCGCTGATGCGCTTCGCGCCAGTCGCGCACGCCGGATTGCCGCAGGCGGTCGCGGATTGGCTGCACGGCATCCACCAGCGCGAACGCGCGAGTCAGCTCGCCCAACGGGTCGCCGCCCGCCCGGCCACCTCCCAGCAGCACGCCCGTCGCCGGGGGATTGCCCGGTTCCCGCTGCAGGTCGGCCGCCAGCCGCACATGCGTGGGAGACGGTTTCAAGAGCAGTTCGGCGCACTCGCGCGTCAAGGCGTCGCTCGGCCCCCTGGCCAGGCGCAGCGGCAGGATGGCCGCGCGCAGGCCCCAAGCCAGCACCCGCCCCGGCAGGTTGCGCAGCACCTGATCCAGGCTTTTCTCGATGCTGGCGTAGCCTTGTTCCATGCACCAATGCACCAGCGGCAGGTCGTCGTGCTTGCGCCCTTCGTCCTCCCAGCGCTTGAGCACCGCCGACAGCAGATACAGCTCGGACAGGACGTCGCCCAACCGCGCCGAGATCATTTCGCGCCGCTTCAGCCCGCCGCCCAGTTGCGCCAGGGTGGCGTCCGCCAGCAGCGCGAAGCCAGACGAATAGCGCCCCAGCCGCCGGTAGTGGCCGGCCGTCGGCCCCGACACCGGCGACGGCGCCAGCACCGCGCCCGTCCAGGCGCGGCCGATGGCGCGCAACGTGTTCTTGCCGGCATGGCGCAGGTGTCGCCAGAACACGTCGTGGAAGACCTCGATGCCGCGTTCTTCGTCCGGGTTGGCCAGCGCCAGCATCTCCGGCATCAGATAGGGGTGGGCGCGGATGGCGCCCTGGCCGAAGATGATCAGGTTACGCGTCAGGATGTTGGCGCCTTCGACCGTGATGGCGATGGGCACCGCGCGGTACAGCCCGCCCAGGTAATTGCTGGGCCCGTCGATGACGGCGCGGCCGGCGTGCACGTCCATCGCGGCATTGACCGAGCCGCGCATGCGCTCGGTCGCGTGGTATTTCATGATGCCCGACACCACCGCCGGCTTCACGTCCTGGTTCAACGCGGCGCAGGTCAGGCGCCGGGCGGCTTCCACCATATAGGCATTGCCCGCCAGCTGGGCCAGTTGTTCCTGCACGCCTTCGAACTTGCCGACGGGGATGCCGAATTGTTCGCGCACCCGCGCATACATGCCCGTCGTGTGCGCGCACATGACCGCCGCGGCCGCCGACAGCGACGGCAGCGAGATGCCGCGCCCCGCCGCCAGCGCGCTCATCAGCATCTTCCAGCCCTGGCCCGCGCGGGCCTCGCCGCCGATCAGCGCGTCCAGCGGCACGAACACGTCGCGGCCCTTGTTGGGGCCGTTCTGGAACACCTGCATCGCGGGCAGGTGGCGCCGCCCGATCTCGACGCCCGGCGCCTCGGTGGGCACGAGCGCCACCGAAATGCCGATGTCCTTGGCGCCGCCCAGGATGCCGTCGGGGTCGGACATCTTGAAGGCCAGGCCCAGCACCGTGGCGACCGGCCCCAGCGTGATATAGCGCTTGTGCCAGTTGAGCCGGATACCGATCAGTTCACGGCCGTCCACCACCTGCCGGCAGACGACACCGGTGTCCACCATGGATGCGGCATCCGAGCCCGCCTCGGGGCTTGTCAGGCCGAAGCACGGCACTTCGCGGCCGTCGGCCAGGCGGGGCAGCCAGTAGTCGCGCTGCGCGGGCGTGCCGAACTGCATCAGCAATTCGCCCGGGCCCAGCGAATTCGGCACCATGACGGTCACGCCCGCCGTCACGGAGTACGCCGAGATCCGCCGCACGACTTCGGAATGCGCATAGGGCGAAAAGCCCAGCCCGCCATAGCGCCGCGGAATGATCATGCCGAAGAAGCGCTGCGCCTTCAGGAACGCCCAGACTTCCGGCGGCAGGTCGCGCCGGCGCCAGGTGATGTCCCATTCGTCCAGCATGGCGCACAACTGGGCCACCGGGCCGTCGATGAAGGCCTGCTCTTCGCGGGTCAGCGTGGCGGCGGGCACGTCCAGCAGCTTGCGCCAATCGGGGTTGCCCGTGAACAGGTCAGCATCCCACCAGGTGTCTCCGGCCTCGATGGCCTCGCGCTCGGTCGCGGACATGGGCGGCAGGGCGCCGCGCGCCCAGCGATACGCAGGTTCCGAAATGCGGCGCCGGCGCCAGGCATTGAAATCCATGAGTGTCCCTCACTGTTATGGCCCTAGGGCGTATCAGGCCAAAGTACCAGAATTGGCGGCGGGCGGCCAAGCCGGGGCGTGCCGACTCTGCGACAATGGGCGTCGCCGCGCTGGTGCGCAATCAACCGCTATCCGGGCACATTCCGCATGCTGAACAAACTCTGGCTGGGCTTTTTCCTGACTGCCGCAGCCGCCGCCCTCTACCGCTGGCTGGCCGTCGGCGACCCCGATGTCTTCCGGCTGATGGTGGCCAGCCTGTTCGACATGGCGCGCGTCTCCGTGGAAGTCATGGTGCTGCTGTTCGGCACGCTGACGTTGTGGCTGGGGTTCCTGCGCATCGCCGAAGGCGCCGGGATGGTGGAAAAACTGGCCCGGCTGCTGGGGCCGCTGTTCGCGCGCCTGATGCCGGAGGTGCCCCGCAACCACCCCGCCATCGGCCTGATCACGCTGAACTTCGCCGCCAACGGCCTGGGGCTGGACAATGCGGCCACGCCGATCGGCCTGCGCGCCATGCGGGAACTGCAATCGCTGAACCCCACGCCGGAAACCGCCAGCAACGCGCAGATCCTGTTCCTGGTGCTGAACGCCTCGTCGCTGACCCTGCTGCCCGTCACGCTCTTCATGTTCCGCGCGCAACAGGGCGCGACCGATCCGACGCTGGTGTTCCTGCCCATCCTGCTGGCCACCAGCGCCTCCACGCTGGCCGGTTTCCTGGCGGTCGCCGCCTGCCAGCGGCTGCGCCTGACGGACCCGGTCGTGATGTTGTGGCTGGGTGGAGCGGCGCTGATCATGGGCGGCTTCATGGCGCTCCTGGCCAGCATGTCGGCCGCTGCCATCGCCACGCTGTCGTCGCTGCTGGGCAACCTGACGCTGTTCGGCATCCTGCTGGCATTCCTGATCGCGGGCGCCTGGAAGAAGGTGCCCGTCTACGAGGCCTTCATCGAGGGCGCCAAGGAAGGCTTCGACATCGCCAAGAGCCTGCTGCCCTACCTGGTGGCGATGCTGTGCGCCGTAGGCGTGCTGCGGGCCTCGGGCGCATTGGATTTCCTGCTGGACGGCATCCGGTGGCTGGCGCAATACGCGGGCTGGGACACGCGTTTCGTCGACGCCCTGCCCACCGCGCTGGTCAAGCCGTTCTCGGGCAGCGCGGCGCGCGCCATGATGCTGGAAACCATGACGCACCACGGCGTGGACAGCTTCCCCGCCCTGCTGGCTGCGGTGGTGCAAGGCAGCACCGAGACCACCTTCTACGTGCTGGCGGTGTATTTCGGATCGGTGGGGATACTGCGTGCGCGCCACGCGGTGGGCTGCGCGCTGATTGCCGACCTGGCCGGCGTGCTGGCCGCGATCGGCGTGTGCTACTGGTTCTTCGGCTGAGCGCCGCGGCGGGGCGCCTGCCCCGCGTGCGCCGCCTTAGTCCACCAGCAGGATCTTCATGCCGTTGGTGCCGCCGCTGTCGCGGTAGAAGTCGCCCTTGGTCAGGATGACCCAATCGCCCGTCTTCACCAGGTTGCGCTTGCGCAATTCGTCGATGGCGGCGTTGCTGAGGTCCGCCGGTTCGTAGTCCGACGGCGAGAACGGCACGGTATAGACGCCGCGGAACATCGCCACGCGATTCTGCGTCAGGCTATGCGGGCTGTAGCAGTAGATCGGCACGCCGGACCGGATGCGCGACATGATCAAGGGCGTGTGCCCGCTTTCCGTCAGCGCGATGACCGCCTTCACGCCAGGGAAGTGGTTGGCCGCATACATGGCCGCCAGCGCGATGGTCTCGTCGCAGCGGGTGAAAGTCTCGCCCACGCGGTGATGCGATTTCGTGGTGGTCGGGTGCTTTTCGGCGCCCAGG
Source organism: Achromobacter sp. (assembly GCF_057314935.1). Taxonomy (NCBI): domain Bacteria; kingdom Pseudomonadati; phylum Pseudomonadota; class Betaproteobacteria; order Burkholderiales; family Alcaligenaceae; genus Achromobacter; species Achromobacter sp. Next base: position 19,388 of record NZ_DBHKZA010000036.1, on the reverse strand, counting down.
CACACGCGCGCCATCGCCTGCACGGCCTCCACCGGATACTGGCCCGATGCGCTTTCGGCCGACAGCATGACGGCGTCCGTGTAGTCCAGCACCGCATTGGCCACGTCCGACACTTCGGCGCGCGTGGGCATGGGGCTGGAGATCATCGACTCCATCATCTGCGTGGCCGTGATCACGACCTTGTTCAGCGTGCGCGCGTGCTGAATGATGCGCTTCTGGATGCCCACCAGTTCGGCATCGCCCACTTCCACGCCCAGGTCGCCGCGCGCCACCATCACGCCGTCGCTGGCGCGGATCAGGGCGTCCAGCGCTTCGTCGTCGGCCACCGCTTCGGCGCGCTCGATCTTCGCGATGATCCAGGCCTGGCTGCCGGCTTCGGCCAGCAAGGTGCGGGCTTCGTCGATATCGCTGCCGTAGCGCGGGAACGACACGGCCACATAGTCCAGTTCCATTTCCGCGGCAAGCTTGATGTCGACACGGTCCTTGTCGGTCAGGCTGGGCGCGGACAAGCCGCCGCCGCGGCGGTTGATGCCCTTGTTGTTCGACAGCGGGCCGCCCACGGTGACGGTCGTGTGGACCTCGTCGCCTTCCACGCGGTCCACTACCAGCACGACGCGGCCGTCATCGAGCAGCAGCTCGTCGCCAACGCGGCAGTCGGTCACGAGTTCGGGGTAATCGATGCCCACGATGCTGGCGTTGCCGGCCTCCTTGGGATGCACGCGCGACAGGGTGAACGGTTGGCCCACCTGCAATTGCACCAGCTTGTCCGTGAAGCGCGCGATGCGGATCTTGGGGCCCTGCAGGTCGCCCATGATGGCGACGAAGCGCCCTTGCCTGGCGGCGATCTCGCGCACCAGCCGGGCGCGCTCGCGATGGTCGTCCGCGCTGCCGTGCGAGAAGTTCAGGCGGGCCACATCCAGGCCTGCGCGGATCAATGCATCAATGCGTTCGGGCGACGAAGTCGAAGGGCCCAGGGTGGCGACAATTTTGGTGCGGCGCAATACAGGCATGACGGTCCACTCTCGCGAAAACAACGAAAGCGTTATGGTACGCCGCCTGCGTCCGCACGGGTATCATGGTCATCACACCACCCTACAACCAGCCCAATCAAACCGTGAAAATCGTCATCGCTCCCGACTCTTTCAAAGAAAGCGTTTCCGCGCCCGATGCGGCGGCGGCCATTGCGCGCGGCGTCAAAGCCGCCAGCCCCGGCGCTCACACGATATGCGTGCCGATGGCCGACGGCGGCGAAGGCACGGTCGAAGCCGTGCTGGCCGCCACGGGCGGCAAAGAGCGGCAGCTGACCGTCAACGATGCGCTGGGCCATAAGGTCGACGCCGTCTGGGGCTTGCTGGAAGACGGCACCGCCGTCATCGAAATGGCGGCCGCAGCCGGCCTGGAACTGATTGCCCCGTCCAAGCGCGACCCGATGCGCGCCAGCAGCCACGGCGTGGGCGAACTGATGCTGGCCGCCATCAACGCGGGCGCCACGCGCATCATCCTGGGACTGGGCGGCTCGGCCACCAACGACGCCGGCGCCGGCATGCTGACGGCGTTGGGCGTGCGCTTCATGGATGCGGAAGGCCACAGCCTGCCGCCCGGCGGCGGATCGCTGGGCAAGCTGGCCCGCATCGACACGCGCGGGTTGGACCCGCGCTTGGCCGGCATCCGCATCGACATCGCCTCGGACGTCGACAACCCGCTGTGCGGTCCGCAAGGCGCCTCGCATATCTTCGGGCCGCAAAAAGGCGCCACGCCGGAACAGGTGCTGGCGCTGGATCAGATGCTGACGAATTTCGCCGATGTCTGCGCGCAGCACCTGGGCGCAGACCACCGCAATGAACCCGGCGCCGGCGCCGCCGGCGGCCTGGGATTCGCCGCCAAGGCGTTCCTGCAAGCGCACTTCCGGCCCGGCGTCGAGATCGTGGCGGAACTGGGCGGACTGGCGCAGGCCATTGAAGGCGCCACGCTGGTGTTCACCGGCGAAGGCCGCATGGACGCGCAGACGCTGCGCGGCAAGACGCCGGCAGGCGTGGCCCGGATCGCGCAGCAGGCAGGCGTGCCGGTCGTCGCGCTGGCGGGCTCGCTGGGCGACGGCTATGAAGCGCTGCACGCCTGCGGCATCAGCGCGGCATTCAGCCTCGCTCCCGGCCCCATCACGCTGCAACAGGCGCTGACCGATGCGGAAAAGCTGCTTGCCGATCGCGCACGCGACGTGATGCTGCTTTGGATGGCGGCGCAAAAGCGCATGTTGTGATGCGCGGGTGGCCTTGTTGACACGGGGCGTTGACCTTTGTGCGAGGTTATCGCTCGGGGCGCTTCAATCTTTGGACGGTGCCCGGACCGCGCCACCCATCCTGCGATTCACGTTCCGCCTCAATGAAAAAGCCCGCATCGCGCGGGCTTTTTCATTGGGGATCACGGCTCAAGCTGACTGCAGAATGCCCGCTTCCACCAGCGCATCCGACAAGCGGATGTAGCGGTCCACCGAGATGTCTTCCGCGCGCGCCGTGGGAGCGATGTCCAGGGCTTCCCAGGGCACCTGCGGCGCCCAGTCGGCCAGCACGCGGCGCAGCATCTTGCGGCGCTGCGAGAACGCGCGTGCCACCACCGTTTCAAAAGCCCGCGGGCTGACCGGACGCAAGCGGTCCGCAGGCAGCGGCACCATGCGCACGATGGCCGACACCACCTTGGGCGGCGGGTCGAAAGCTTCCGGCGGCACGTCGAACAGCTTGTGCATCCGGTAGCGCGATTGCAGCATCACGGACAAGCGGCTGAAATCGCCCGAGCCGGGCTGCGCCACCATGCGGTCGATCACCTCGCGCTGCAGCATGAAATGCTGGTCGCGGATGTGGTCGGCCCACGTCATCAGATGGAACAGCAACGGGCTGGAGATGTTGTAGGGCAGATTGCCCACGACACGCAGCGCGTTGCCGAACTGCGAAAAGTCCACCGTCAGCGCGTCGGCTTCGACCACCGTCAGGCGGTTTGCCTCGAACTGCTTGCGCAGGCGGGCGGCCAGATCGCGGTCGATCTCGACCGCGGTCAGGTGATCCAACCGCTCGAGCAGCGGCCGGGTAAGCGCAGACAAACCCGGGCCGATCTCGACCACGGCATCGTCGCGGGCGGGAGCAACCGCCCGGACGATGGACTCGACGACGCTTTCGTCGGTCAGGAAGTTCTGGCCAAAGCGCTTGCGCGCCTGGTGTTGAGACATGAAAAGCCCGTAATGCGTTTAGCGGTTGTTCTGCTGGATCTTCTGCTGCTTTTCAAGACGGTTGTCGACGTACGCTTGCGCGCGCAACTGGTCGAGCCAATCTTCGAAAGCAGGCTGGGCACGGCGTTCGAACAGGATCTGGCGCGCCTTCATGCGGGCCAGCTCGTCGGTAACGTCGTGTTGGCGGCGCTCTTCAACCTGGATCAAGTGCCAACCGAAAGGCGACTGGATCGGGGGGCTGATTTCGCCCGGCTTCAACGCGTTCATGGCGGCTTCGAACGGCGGCACGGTTTCACCCGGGTTCAACCATCCCAGTTCGCCGCCTTGCGGCGCGGTCGAGTCCTGCGAATATTGGCGCGCCATGTCTTCGAACTTCGCATCGCCGGCCACCAGGCGCTGACGCACTTGTTCCAGGCGCTGGCGTGCGGTTTCGTCGCTCATGACGGTGGAAGTCTTGATCAGGATGTGGCGCGCGCGGGTCTGCATGACTTCCGTCGGGCCTTGCGGCGCGGCAGGGGCCTGCGGGCGCGCCGCAGGCTGCGGGGCCTGTGCGGGCGCCGGGGCACGCGCGGTGCGGCCGGGCGCCGGTTGCGCCGTGCCGCGGTCCATCACCTTGATGATGTGGAAACCGTTGCCGCTCTGGATCAGGTTCGTCACCTCGCCCTTCTGCAGATTGCCGATGGCCTTGACGAACAGGTCAGGCCAACCGTCCAACGGACGCACGCCCATGACGCCGCCTTGCAAGGCTTCGGGGCCGTCCGAGGCCGCCGCAGCCAGGCTGGCGAAATCATCGCCGCGCTTGGCGCGCGCCAGGATGCCTTCAGCCTTCTTGCGCAACGCGGCAAGCTGTTCGGACGACGAGCCTTCCGGCACGCGAACGAGGATCTGCGCCAACGCGTAGAGCATCGGGCCGGTGGGCGCCGCAGCCTGCTCGGGCGCGGGTTCCGGCTGTGCCTGCGGCTGCGGCTGGGCTTGCGGCGCTGCGCCGAACGCCGGATTGCGGCGCTGGTCCTTCAGGAAGGCATCGACTTCGGTGTCGGAGATGACGATGGTGGAGTCCACCGCGCGCTGGCGCAGTCGATCCGTACGGATCTCGTCGCGCAGCGACTTGCGGTAGGCATCCCACGTCGTGCCCGATTTTTCAATTTCGCCGCGCAGTTGCGCCACGCTGATCTTGTTGCGCCCGGCAATGGTCTGGATCGCCTGATCGATCTGGGCGTCATCCACGCGGATGCCCAGGCGATCGGCTTCATGGCGCTGCACGCGCTCCATGATCAAACGCTGCAGGACCTGATGCTGCAAGGTCTGGTCATCGGGCACCTGGATGCCGCGCGACTTCAGTTCACCGGAAATGCGGAGCGACGCTTCGCGCAATTCGCGCAGCGTGATCACGTCCTTGTCGACCACGGCCGCGATGCCATCGACGAACTGCTCGCCTTTCGCTGCGGGAGCCGCAGCCTGCGGGGCGGCCTTGGCGCCATTGCTTGCGGCCCGGCCCGTCTGCTCGGCCGCATGCGCGGCGGGCAGGCCGGCGCAAAGGGCCAGCAACAGCGCGCTGCCGGACAGGCGGCGCAAAGAGTGCAACCTACGCATCATTCATACCTTTCAAATGTGGTCCCAGCCGGCACGGGCGGTGTAATGCTGGTGTAGCCGGGGATACTTCTGTTCAGCAGGTTCATCGGATCGGTTCCCAGGGAACCCAGACCCGTCAGCTCAAGCTGGAAGAACACTGCGGAGTTGGCGTCCGTAGCCGATACGGCATAGCGCTGGTAGACCACGCGGCCCACCCAGCAGCAATCGCCTTTGTACTCCAGGCCGGCGATAGCCTGCGTGACGCGGGGCGATTCCGTGGTGTTGGCCACCGTGCTGGACGGCCCGGAGCGCAAGGAATAATCGACACGGCCAACACCGTACCAGCGCTTCGTGAAGGGCCATTGCAGCGCCAGGCTGACCTGGTTCTGGCCCTGCGGCTGATACGACACCCCAGTCTGCGGATCGCGCTGATAACGGTACGACACGGCCACCGTCGTCAGACGCTGCGGCGACCAGCGCGCGCTGATCAATCCGCGCGACCACTGGTTGTCATAGGGGTTGTACTGGGCCGCCACGTCGGTGCTGAGCGTGTCGGTCAGCGCGGCGCTGGCGCCCACGAGGAAGTCGGAGCGCACGTTTTCACGCGGCGTCTCGCCAGGAAGCGTGACCTGCTGGTCGGCGAAATACAGTCGCTGCGCCACGGCCAGCGACATCCGTTCGAAGCCGGTGTTGGCATCCAGCCACCGCGTCGTCAGTGCCGCCGTCAGCTGGTTGGCATTGGAAATCCGGTCCCAGCCGCCCGTGTAGATGTTCTCTTCAAAAGCCTGCGAGAAACTGAAATCCGCCAACGACGTATCGTAGACCGGTATCTTGGACTGGTCGCGGTACGGCACGCGCAGGTAGTACAGGCGCGGTTCCAGGGTCTGCGTGGACGCCTTGCCGAACAGCGAGGTGTCGCGTTCGAAGATCAGGCCCGCATCCAGGGACATGATCGGCACCGTGCGCGATTGCGATGCCGGATAGCCGAAAGAGGTGTTCGCGTTGGGCGTGTTCGCATTGCGGTTGAACCAGTCCGTGCCGTACCAATTGGTCTGGTACTGCGTGTAGTTCACGCCTGCCTTCGGGATGACGAACCAGCCCGGCCGCACGATCGGATAGGACACGGTCGGATAGGACTGCAGGCGATCGCCTTCGGGGCCGCTGCGCCTGCCGGCCACAGTAGGAATCTGGAAGCGGACCGCCGTCGACGTCCAGTCCACGTCAAAGCCGCCCCAGTCATAGCGGGCGCCGCGCAGGTAGAGTTCGGGCACCTTGTCGTAAGGCGGCACCAGCGGCGCATCCGGATCTTGCAGCGTCTGGTATTTGTAGACCTGCGCGTACGTGCTCCAGTACGTCGAGGCCCAGCCCACCCGCGCGCGCTGCGGCAGGTAGGTCGTGGAGGCCTGGTTCAGGCCCAGCTGCGAAATGTCGCGGAAATAGTTGTCGTCCGAAACCTTGGCGATGTCCCAGTCCGCATAGAAACCATGCGAGAACTGCTGCTGATGACGCCACCAGTACATCCAGCGGTCTTCGCTGGTGACGTTGTCGTTAGGCAGATAGGTACCGTCCAGGGTCCCCGCATATCCCGCCCCCATGTAACGGAATTCACCACCCAGCTGCATGCCGCGCTTGGAGAAGTAGCGGGGCTGGATCGTGGCGTCGTAATTGGGCGCCAGGTTCAGGTAATACGGCAGCGAGAAATCGAAACCGCCCTGGCTGGTCGTGCCGTAGGTCGGCATCAGGAAGCCCGACTTGCGTTCCTTCTTGACCGGAAAGGTCATGTAGGGGGACGCCAGGATCGGCACATCCTTGAAATACAGCACGCCATTGCGCGCCACGCCTTCGTTCTCGTCGAAGTCGATGTCGACCGTGTTGGCCTTGATGTACCAGGACGGCGTCTCGCACGAGCAGCCGCTGTACGTGACGGTATGCAGCCGCATCTGCGACTTGCTGAAGATGTCCGCGTGCTCGGCCACGGCGAAACCGCCGGTAGCGCCCATCCAGAAGTTGGGCTTTTCGACTTCGCCGGAATATTTGTCGACGTTGAACTTGGCGTTCGGACCGGTCACCAGCGTGCCATCGCGCATCATGCGCGCGCTGCCCTGCACGTCGACTTCGCCCGTATCCTTGCGGTAATTGATGCGGTCGCCCTTGATGATGCCGTCGATGCGGCGCACTTGCGCGCTGCCGGTCAGGGTCAGGTCGGAATCAGGATCGCCCTCGATGCTGTCCGCTTCCATGTAGGCGGGGATGCTGCCGTCGGGCAGGCGATGCACCCGCAAACCGGGGGACGTGCGCAGCACGGGGGCCGCGGGCGACGCGGTAGCGGATGATGCGGCGGAAGCCGGACCCTGGCTACCTTGGGCCTGAACAGCCCCGGCGGCGACGCTGACAGCAGAGAGGATCAACCACCGAACCTTGCGCACGAGTGAAAACAGCCCTTTTTTTGACGATGGGAGAACCTGACACCGGCGCCACTGAAGGGCCAATGCGAACGGAAACGAGCCGGTATTATAGAGAAGCCGCGCCATACGCCCAGCCTTATGTGCGCCGAACGTAAATTTCAGCAATATTGCCTTTCTGACACGGATCTTCCTTGAAAAACGATCACGACCCCCGCCTGGCGCAGATCCGCAACTGGCTGGAAAGCCTGTCCGCCGACCTGGATCTGGCCGTGGGCACGCTGCGCCCGGCCTCCGCGGACGCCAGTTTCCGGCGGTATTTCAGGCTGGACGCCGGCGAGCGCCCCCTGATTGTCATGGACGCGCCCCCGGCCCATGAAGACTGCCGCCCCTTCCTGCACGTGGGGCAATTGCTGGCCGACGCCGGCTTGAACGTGCCCAAGGTGCTGGCGCAGGACCTGGGCCTGGGCTTGCTGCTGCTGTCCGACCTGGGCGAACAGACGTATTACCAGCGCATCCAGGCCGGCCTGTCCGACAGCCAGCTCCAGACACTCTATCGCGACGCGCTGGCGGCCCTGGTCCAGCTGCAGAAGGCATCCACCGCCGGGCTGGCCTCTTATGACTCGGCCCGCCTGGCCGACGAGCTCAAGCTGTTCCCCGAGTGGTACGTGCAGAAGCACCATGGCGTGACGCTGGACGACAAGACCGCGAACTCCCTGGAAAAGATCTTCGCGCTGCTGTCGGCCAGCAATGGCGGTCAGGCGCAAGTGCTGGTGCACCGCGATTTCCATTCGCCCAACCTGATGGTCTGCGATCAGCCGCAATACGGCCCCAACCCCGGCATCATCGACTTCCAGGACGCCCTGGCCGGCCCCATCACCTATGACCTCGCGTCCCTGGTGACCGACGCCCGCACTACGTGGGAAGAGCCGCAGCAGCTGGACTGGGCCATTCGCTACTGGGAAATGGCGCGCGCCGCCGGGTTGCCGGTAGAAGCCGATTTCGCCGATTTCCACCGTGCCTACGAATGGATGGGCCTGCAGCGCAACCTGCGCATTCTGGGTGTCTTCGCACGCCTGAACCACCGTGATGGCAAGGCGCACTACCTGGCCCACATGCCCCGCGTAAACGGCTACGTGCGCCAGGTCGTCCAGCGTTATGGCGTCTTCACCCCCCTGCTGCGCCTGCTGGACAAGCTGGACGACCGCCAAGTCAGTGTCGGGTACACGTTCTGATGCAGGCGATGATTCTTGCCGCGGGCCGCGGCGAACGCATGCGCCCGCTGACCGACACGCTGCCCAAGCCCCTGCTGGCGGTCGGCGGCAAGCCGCTGATCGTCTGGCACCTGGAGCGCCTGGCCGCGGCCGGCATCCGCGACGTCGTCATCAACCACGCCTGGCTCGGCCACGAGATCGAGCGCGCATTGGGAGACGGCGGCGCCTTCGGGGTGCGGATCCGCTATTCGGCGGAAGGCACCGCGCTGGAAACGGCCGGCGGCATCGCCCAGGCGCTGCCGTTGCTGGGCGACGCCCCTTTTCTGGTGATGAACGGGGACGTCTTTTGCGACTGGAACCCCGCAGCCGCCCCTGGCCTGGCCGCCAGCCTGCCCGACGGCGGGGCCTGGCTGCTGATGGTGGACAACCCCGTCCAGCATCCCAACGGCGATTTCCGGCTGGCGCCCGACGGCATCCTGCATGCCCAGGGGGAACCTCGTTTGACCTACGCAGGCATCGCCGTCTACCATCCCTCGTTGTTCTCGGAAGTCCCGCGCGGCGCGGCAATGCCCATGCTGCCCCTTTTTCGGCAGGCCATGGCCCAAGGCCTTGCTCGCGGCGCACACCATACCGGCCGATGGACTGATGTCGGCACCCCTGAACGGCTTGCCGACCTGGACGCCGAGCTCCACGCGGCGGCGCGTTGATGCTCACATATTTCACAATATCAAGGTGCGCAACCAGGATTTTCCGCGCACCCATCGCCCCCGGGTAACGGGGTATTCTCTGACGCTTTGGCACGCGCGGGCACCGCGCGGACGAGCAACACACAGGAAGTTTTCTAGGAATGGGGATGTTTGGAAGATCGCAACGGGCCGTGTTCAAGCCCTCCGTATACCAACCCGGTCAACGCACGCGACGCCTGCCGCGCTGGCTCGTCCTGCTTCTTGTGGGGATTGCCCTGGGTGCGGGCGGCGTGCTCTTCCTGCAAACCAACTACGGTCCGCAACGGCTGACGGTGGAGCAGTCCGAGTCACTGCATAGCGAACTGAGCGCCTCCAACCTGGAACGTCAGCGCCTGCAGACGCAACTGGACGAAGCCACCCAGCAGCGCGACGCCAACAAGTCCGGCCACGAGAAACTGACGTCCGATCTGGCCGATGCGCGCAGCAAGATCGAAACCATGAACAAGGAACTGGTCCTGTTCCAGGACGCCATGCCGCCCGATCCTCGCGGCGGCAACCTGGGCATCCGCTCGGCGACGTTCAAGCGCGCCCCCGGCCAGCTGGACTACCAGGTGCTGGTCATGCGCGAAGAGCGCACGGGCGCGCCCTTCAAGGGCACGCTCACGTTCTCCATCGATGGCAGCTACCCCAACGGGCGCGCCGCCACCGTCACGCCGGAAGGCCCGGCGCTGAATGTCGACCGCTACGACTACGCCCTGGGCCAGTTGAAGCTGCCCGACGGCTTCACCCCCAAGGTGGTGGTGCTGCGCGTAATGGACGGCGGCCAGAAGCAGCAGGCGATGCGCATCTATTACGTGCGCAACTGACGCCGGCGACGTCGTCCCGCAAGACCCGCCCTGATCCGGCGGGTTTTTTTTCGCCCCGCATAAATAGTTGCGCACACAACCTTTTCAGGAATATAGTTGCGCACACAACTATTAATCGGAGACAAGATGCCGCTCCCCTCGCATGTTCCCGTCCTGATCGCCGGCGGAGGCCCCGTCGGACTCACGCTGGCCGCCCTGCTGGCCGAATACGGCATCGCCTCGCTGACGGTGGAGGCCGACGACGATTACTGCTCCGGCAGCCGCGCCATCTGCATATCCCGCCGGTCCCAGGAAATCCTGAGCTGGACCGGGGCCGACCAGCCCTTGACCGCGACCGGCCTGCCCTGGACCGGCGGGCGCAGCTACTTCCGCGACCGGGAAGTCCTGCACTTTGAAATGCCGCACGACCCGCTGCAGCGCTATGCGCCGATGGTCAACATCCAGCAGTATTCGATCGAGGAATACGCCCATCAGGCCATGCGGCGCCACCCCGGATTGGCTGCGCTGCAATGGTCGGCCCGGGTGGCCGGATTGCACACGGATGCGGACGGCGTCTCGGTTGAGGTCGATGCCGGTGGCCAACGCCAGACCGTGCGCGCAGACTGGCTCGTCGCCTGCGACGGCGGACGCAGCACCGTGCGCGAGGCGATGGGCCTGAAACTGGAAGGCATGCAGTACGAAGGCCGCTACGTCATCGTCGACATCGAACAGGCCTCCAACCGACCCGTCGAGCGCCTGGCCTGGTTCGATCCGCCCTCCAACCCCGGTTCAACGCTGCTGATGCATCGCCAGCCGGGCAACGTGTGGCGCGTGGACTACCAGATCCGCGACGACGAAGACCCTGACGAAGCCGTCAAGCCCGAGAACGTGCTGCCGCGTGTGCAAAGCCATCTGGACATGATCGGCGAGACCGCCCCCTGGAAGCCGCTGTGGATTTCCATCTACAACGCCAAGTGCCTGACGCTGGACCAGTACCGCCATGGCCGCGTGCTGTTCGCCGGCGACGCCGGCCACCTGGTGCCGATCTTCGGCGTGCGAGGCCTGAATTCCGGCCTGGACGACGCCGGCAACCTGGCCTGGAAACTTGCCTGGGTGCTCAAGGGCCAGGCGCCCGGCAGCCTGTTGGACAGCTACAGCGTCGAACGCGTCCACGCCACCCGGCAGAATCTGGCCTACGGCGCCAAGAGCACCGAATTCATGGCGCCGCCGGATTTCGGTTTCCGCCTGATGCGCGAGGCCGCCTTGCGGCTGGCCTTGGCGGACGACACGGTGCGGCCGTTGATCAACCCGCGCCAATCCACACCCATTTCCTACGACACCTCGCCCCTGAACCTGGCGGACGGCGCCCGCGAGGCCGGCCCCGCCGCCGCGCCCGGCCAGCCCGCGCCCGACGCGTTATTGCAGGACGGCGATGCGCCCCGCTATCTGAGCGAGCGCTTCGGCAACGGCTTCGTGGCGCTGGCGGTTTCGCCCGCCGCGCCCCTGTCGGCGGAGCTGGATGCACTGGTGGCCGCGACACAAGGCTCGCCGCATCCCCTGCAAGTCGTGCGCGTGGGCGCAGGCGGCTGGCACGACGCGCATGGCCAATTGCGGCAACGCTATGGCGCGGCGGACGGCCTGGTCTACCTGCTGCGCCCCGACGGCTATGTGCTGGGCCGCTGGAATGCTCCCGACACCGCGAGCCTGCGCGCCGCCCTTGTTCCCTACTATCCCTCGATCGCCCTGCCTGCAAAGAAGGAAGGCCAAGCATGAACCACGAAGAACTGGACCAGGTCTATACCGGCATGGCGCAGGCGCTGACGCGCGTCGGTGAGCCGAACGCCCCGCTGTTCCTGTCGATACTGGGATTGTCGCTGCTCAGCCGGCAACCGGACGCCGCGTCCGCGCTGGCATTGCTGGCGCAGGCGGAGAGCGCCTGCCGGGGCGATGACGCTGTGGCAAACTATCCCGCCGCCACTCCTGCCCGCCCGACGTGAAACCGCCTGCCCTGGAACGATTCCTGACTTATCGCCTGCACGTGCTCAACAAGATCACGGACCGGGACACGAATCGCGCCTACCTGTCGGACTGCGGAATCCCCTTGGGCGAAGCGCGCTGCCTGGCGGCGATCGGCCGCTACGCGCCACTTTCCGTCAACGACCTGGCCCGGTCGGCCAACCTGAACAAGGGCCAGGCCAGCCGTTCGGCGCAGGCGCTGGTCGAACGCGGGCTCGTTGAAAAAGCCCTGTCCGCCGCCGACGGGCGCGGAGTGGTACTGACGCCGACCGACGCGGGCGTGGCGCAGTACCAGCGCATCATCGCGCTGATCGCACAGCGCAATGAAGAGATCTTCGCTTGCCTGGATGCCGGCGAACAGCGCGTCCTGGGCGACATGCTGGATCGCCTGATCGACCACCTGCAAGCGCGCGAAGACGGCGCGGACGGCGAACCGGGCGAAGGCGCCTAAGCGCCTGCCTTCGGCGCCGTGGCGCCCATCTGCGCGGCAGCCTCGTCCATGAACTGCGCCATGCGCACATCCAGTTCGGTCACGCCGCCCGCGTCATGCGTGGTCAGCGTCACGTCCACCCGGTTGTAGACGTTGGTCCACTCCGGGTGGTGGTTCAGCTTTTCCGCGAACATGGCCACCCGCGCCATGAAGCCGAATGCCGCGTTGAAGTTCGGGAAGCGAAAGCGCTTCTCGATGGCGTCGCGCGTGGCCGCGGCCTGCCAGCCGGACAGCGCGGCCACGGCGATATCGGTGCCGATACGGGCGGGAGGGAACATGCTCATGACAGACCTTATTGCTTGACCGCGTACAGGTAGATTTCCACGCGCCGGTTCAGCGCGCGGCCTTCCGCGGTCGCATTATCGCCGACGGGGTCATTCGGGCCACGACCTTCCACCGCCATGCGCCCGGCGGCCACGCCTTGCTTGGCAAGGTAGTCCGTCACGCTCTTGGCGCGGTTGACCGACAGGGTCTGGTTATGTGCAAGCGCGCCCGTGCTGTCCGTGTGGCCGACCACCTTGGTGCGCAGCTCCGGATGCTGGTTGAGCGAACGCGCCACACTGTCGAGCACCGGCAGCAGCGCCGGCTTCAACTGCGTCTTGTCGGTGTCGAACGACACGCCGCTGGGAATGTTGACCTTCAGGCTGCCATCGGGCATTTCCACGACATCGATCCCCAGGGACGACGCGCCGGACTGCTGCACATCCTCTTTGACGACCTTCCAGTTGTAGCCGACCAGACCGCCCGCCACGGCACCGATGCCGGCGCCGATGGCCGCCCCCTTGCCGTGCCCGATCAAGGCGCCGATACCCGCGCCGACCGCCGCGCCCGCGCCCGTGCCGACCGCGGTGTTCGTCTGCTGTTGCGTGGCGCACCCCGCCAGCAACGCGCCCGCCGCCGCGACCACTGCGATCCGGTTGAATATTGTTCTTGAGCTCATGGCAACCTCCACTATCCCGTCGGTGCGCCGGATCATTCCGGCGTAAACCATGCTAGCAAGGGGCGGCCGCTCGACCGGCAACATTTTGTATTGTCAGGCGCCCCCAAAAGGGGCCGCCGCGGGACAACGCAACCGGTCAGCCGTCGCGGAACCGGGCCAGCCACGGCAGCGCATCATCCAGACTGGGCGATTCGCGCTCCGGCGCCGGCGCCCCGTCGGGCAAGGACAGTCCCACGCGGTTGTGCCAGTACGTGCGCAGGCCCACTTGGCTGGTGCCGAACAGGTCGTAGCCCGAGCCCGCAACAAATGCGGCATCCTCCGGCGGCAGCTGCAAGCGCGCCAAGGCCAACGCGTACGGGCGCGGATCGGGCTTGTAGAAGCCCGCTTCCTCGGACGTCACCACCACGTCCCAGTCCACGCCCAGCAGACTGGCTGCCTGGCGGCCCAGGCGCTCGGAACAGTTGGTAACCACACCCAGGCGGCAATGCGGGCGCAAGGCGTCAAGCAGCGCTCGCGCCCCGTCCCACACGGGCAGCTCCGCCCAATGCGCTTCCAGCGCCTGGGGCGCGCTGGCAGGAAGCCCCACTGCGGCGGCGGCCTCTTGCACCAATTGTTCGTATGGCTGATACGCGCCGCAACCGTAGGTGCGGCGCAGATAGTCGGCGCGCCAGGCGCGGCCCTGGGCCTCGCTGCCCGCCGCGCGATTCCAGACCGTCCAGGAATCGAGCAAGGCGGTCAGCAGGTCGAACAGCACCGCACGCGGGTAGCCGGACGGGACTGGGGTATCGGTGGAATCGGACATGCGGCGCTCCTTGGGTAGCAATGCGGCCACTATAAAGAGCCGGACGCCCGCTGTGATTTAGCGGGCGTTTACCCATCGTTAAGCCCATCCTTAATGCCGCGTTACCAGCGGTAGGTGGCGGTCGCCAGCACCGTACGCAGGTCGCCGTAGCGGCAGTCGCCCTGGCTGCAATTGCTCAGATAGGTCTTATTGGTCAGGTTGCGCACATTCAGCGCCAGGTTCCAGCGTTGAATCTGATAGCCGACCATCGCATCAATCAGGGTGTAGCCCGGCAGCTTTTTCGATGCGGACTCCGCATAGCCCTGGTTGGGTCCGGTGTAGCGCGCGCCCACGCCTACCTTGATGCCCGACTCGAAGCGGTAGTCCGTCCACAGCGCAAACTGGTTGCGCGATACCGCCTGCATCTGTTTGCCGACTTCGCTGGGCGTGCTGCTGGCCGTCACATCGGCTTTGGGGGTGTAGGTGTAGGCCGCCACCACATTCATCTGCGGAACGGGGCGGAAGCCGGCCTCGAACTCCAGGCCGCGCACCTGCACTTCGCCCGTCTGCTTGGGCAGGAAATCCTCGGTATAGGTAATGTAGTTGCGACGCCGCAGGTCGAACGCCGCAACGCTGTAGCGGCTGGTGCCGCCCGGCGGCTCGTAACGCACGCCCACTTCGTACTGCCGGCCCGTCTCCGGCTTCATCGGATTGTTGGTGACGGGATCGATGGTGGCCGTCGGCGAGAACGACTCCGCATAGCTGAAGTACGGCGCGAGACCGCTAGGGTGCAGATACACCAGCCCGCCGCGCCCGCTGAAATTGTGCTCGTCGACCTTGGTCCGCGACCCGTCGATATTGCTGCTGACGTCCGCCGAGGCCCGGTCATAACGGCCGCCCAGGGTGGCGACCCAGTTGCCCCACTTGATCTGGTCTTGCAGATAAAAGCCGGTCTGCGCCAGTCGGGTGGTCCCGTCGAACCAAGGATCGGCGGGGGTCACGGGGCTGCCGTGCACCGGCGAATAGCCATCGATCGGCCCGACCGTGCCATCGTTGTAGGTAGCCTGACCGTTGCGCGAATGCTGGTAGTCCAGCCCGGCCAGGAACGTGTGCTGCCAATCGCCCAGCCTCAGCTTGGCTTGCGCCTGGTTGTCGATCGTAAAGAGCCGCGCGTTCTCGTTGCTGCCGAACGGATAACGGTCCAACAGGCGGAAGTTGGAAGGGTCGCCGGGATTGTCGGCGTCGACCGTCGCAAAACCGCGCACGTAGACCTGCCGGTAGTCCACGCTGGTATAGCCGTAGCGCGCGTTCTGCCGCAACGTCCAGGTGTCGTTGAATCGGTGCTCCAGCATATAGCCGACCATCCACTGTTCCTGGTTGAAGCGGTCAAAACCCGGTTCGCCCACGTAGGTCCTGGGCGAGAACTTGCCGTTCGGGTTGGGCTGCAATGTGCCCGCTTCCGGGAAGCTGCCGTACGAACTGCCATCGCGTACGCGCAGATAGTGCGACAGCAGCGTCAGCGTCGTGTCGCTGGACGGCTTGAGGGTCAACGCCGGCGCGATGTAGAAGCGGTCGTTGGGTAACCCGCTGGCAGGCAGTTCGGCATCGCGCGCCAGGCCCGTGATGCGGTAGAGCACCTTGCCCGCCTCGTCCACCGGCCCGGAAAAATCCGCCGCCACCTGGCGCCGCGCATTGTTGCCGACCTGCACTTCCATCTCGTGCAGCGGTTCCTCGGTGGGCCGCTTGCTGACCACGTTGATCATGCCGCCGGCGCCATTCTGTCCATACAGTACCGACGTCGGCCCGCGCAGCACTTCGATGCGCTCGGCCCCGTAGACCTCGGTCTGCCAGACGGCCCAGCTGTTGTTGTTGCGCAGTTGCAAGCCGTCCAGGTAGTAACCGGGCGTCTGCGCGTCAAAGCCCCGGATGATCGTCCAGTCGAACCGGGAATCCGCTCCCCACGGCGACGTGTTGATGCCCGGCGTGTAGGACAGGCTTTCCTTCAGCCGCGACGCGCCGATCTCCTTGATGAAGTCCGCGGACACCACCGAGATCGATTGCGGCGTCTCGAGGATGGTGCTGTCGGTCTTGGTGCCTGTGGCGCTGCGCTTGGCAAGATAGCCGTCCACCGGCCCCATGGCCGATTCCGACGTGCCCGTCACCGTTACCGCGGGCAGCGTGGTCGCGCCGCGCGCGTCGGCGTCGGACGTCGGTGCAGGCCGCAGGGAATAGGCGCCGCCGGCCCCTCGCAGGATGCGCAACCCCTGCCCGCGCAACAGCTCGGCAAACCCCTCCTGCACACCATAGCTGCCCGCCAGTCCCGCCGACGTCTTGCCCTGGATCAACGCGCCATCCACAGACAACTCCACGCCCGCTTCGCTGGCATAGCGGTTCAGCGTGCGGTCGAGCGGCCCGGCGGGGATGTCGTAGCGGCGCGGGGACTCAGTACTGGCGGCCGGGTTGGGGGCTTGCGCCCGCGCGGCGGATACGGGCAGCAACGGCGCCCCGGCCAGCATCAAGGCCACGGCGACGTGGAGGTTCAGATCAAGGGTGCGGCGGCGTGCCATCGGTCGGTTCCTGGAAGTGCGGAAGAGAAAGGTGCTTTTGACGTCTTCCGAACGAACCTGCGGAATCCTCAACGCGGGGCCAGAATAAATTGCAACAGCTCCGCGCCGCCCCCTACGCGGGGCGCTTGGCGTGCACGGTCACCCAGTACGGCGTACGGTAGTTCACGGCCAACGGCAGTCCCAGCATCAGGTTGCGCAGGGCGCGGTCGGTGTCCAGCACCGAAAACACGCCCGTCACCCGCCAGTCAGCCACGGCGGGATCGCACCGCAGGAAGCCGGCGCGGTAGCGGCCAAGCTCCTCCAGGAAATCCGCCACCCGCATGTTTTCCGCCACCAGCACACCGCGAGACCACGCCGCTGCGCTCTCTCGTGCGGCCACGGGCGGCTCCGCCCGCTGCGCGGAAAAAACCGTCCGCTGACCGCTATTGACGCGGACTACCCCCCTGTCCACCCCGACCGCATCAGCGGGATACACATCGACCGCGCCGTCGAAGACCGCCACCTGGGACAGGTCCGCTTCTTGGCGCACCGTGAAGCGCGTACCCAGCGCCTGCACCATGCCCTGGCGGCTCTGCACGCGGAACGGACGATGCGCGGGCGCCCTATCCGTCGCCGTCGTCACCAGGATCTCGCCCCGCCTGAGGATGACCCGGCGTTCACCGGCGTCGAACCGCACGTCGATCGCCGTGCGGGTATTCAGCACGACGCGGGTGCCGTCAGGCAAGGACACTTCGCGGATCTCGCCGGTGCCGCTGCGGTGGTCCGCCAGCACGGCCTGCCAGTCGCCGGACTCGCGCAGGGCCAGCGCCGCCCCTCCCGCCGCCACGGCCAGGCCCAGGGCCTGCAAGGCCCGGCGGCGCCCGCCGGACGGCGCGTCGAGCAAAGCGCGGCTGGCGCCGGGGCCCGCCGCCTTGCCCAGTTTGACGTCCATGACCTGCAGACGGGACCAGGCACGCTCATGGTCGGGATGCGCCGCCCGCCACTGCGCACAGGCCGCCAGGTCCGCGTCCGATGCGCTGTCCGACCACAGCCGCGCCATCCACTGCGAAGCGCGCCGGACAATCGCGGGGTCGATCTGGCCCGCCGCAACGGGCGCCGCGTCAGCCCGCGTCATCGTAAAGCGCCTGATAGCAGGCCAGCAGCGCGGCGGCCACGTACTTCTCCACCGAGGACACCGACACGTTCAAGCGCTCGGCGATATCGCGGTAGCTCAAGCCGTCCAGCTTGCACAGCAGCAACGCCATGCGCACCTTGGCGGGCAGCTTGTGCAGGATGGTGTCGATTTCGACCAGCGCCTCCAGCACCAGCGCCCGCGCCTCTTCCGAGGGCGCCTGCGCCTCGGGCAGGCAAGCGACGGCGTCCAGATAGGCGGCTTCGATATGGCGGCGGCGGTACAGGTCGATCAGCAGGCCGTTGGCGACTTGGGTCAGATAACGGCGCGACTGCTCCGGTTGTGGCGTCGTACCTGCGGCGATGATCCGCACATAGGTGTCATGCGCCAGGTCGGCGGCGTCAAAGGCGTTGCCCAGCTTCTTGCGTAACCAGCCGCGCAGCCAGCCGTGGTGGTCGCCATAGAGCGTTTCGATGACTTGGGCGGAAGCCCCGGGCGCGGACATGATGGGCAGGCCTGGCGATGGGAAACGAGAGGATCGGGGCCTTGCTGCGCCCAGGAAGAAATGCGAATTATTCTTAATAATAATTTATTCGCGATTCGTTCCGCAAGACGCAAGACGCCCCACCGCCAAGGCGCTGCCCTCCACGCAGGCCACCAGGGCGCTGCCGTCTCCCGCGCCAACGGCTTGCCCGCCCGTGAAATCGGAAAACGCGGGCAACACGGTGATGCCTTCCCGAAGCCAGAACGCCGGCCAGCTGCGGGGCACGCCGGGCACGCGGGTCTTGGGATGCACATGGCCCGCGATGACGTGCTGGCCCTGCGGATCGGCGTACGGCAGATGCCGGAACAGGAAGGGTCCGTCGGCCAATGATTCGCCCAGTTGCCGCAGATTCAGCGCCGCGCCGTCCAACGCGCGGTCATGGTTGCCCGTCAAGGCCGCCACGTCCAGGTCGGCATGCCGCCGGCGCCATTGCGCCCAGGCGTCCCGCCACCCCGCCTGGGCCATCGGGCCATGCAGCACGTCGCCCACGATCCATAGGCTGCGCGCAGCGGCGGAATCGATCAACCGAGTCAGGCGCAGCAGGTCATCCTGCGTCGCGCCCCGCGGCACGGCGATGCCGGCCTGGCGAAAGACATGGCTCTTGCCCAGATGCAGATCCGCGATGATCAAGCGCGACCGCGCCGGCCAGTACAGGGCGCGCGCGCCCAGCAGCACCATCGGCTCGTTCGCCAGCTTGATGGCCAGCGCGTCGTCACCCGATGCGGGCATAGCGCTTCTCCAATTCCGCGGCGGCGCGCTTGACGCGGGCCTGCCAGGTTTCCGTGCTGAGCTGGCCGCGCAAGCTTTCCGTCCATAGCGGAAAGGACAATGGCGTCAGCGCGCGCGGCGTGCGCAGGTCCAGCGACCGGGCTGCGCAGTCCTGCAACGCAGCCTGCAACCGCGGCGCCTCCAACTGGAATTCCAGGACTTCTCTTTCGGCTTGCGCCAACAGCAGATGGTCCGGATCGTAGCGGCGCAACACGTCGTACAGCAGGCCGCTGGA
>NZ_DBHKZA010000035.1:0-61644 GCF_057314935.1 Achromobacter sp. | reverse complement strand
CTCCGCACTCCCTCCGCAACACCCCACGACCCCCCCGGCGCCCTCCACAACACCCTCCACAACACCCCCCGACACCCCCCGACACCCCCCGACACCCCCCGACACCCCCCGACACCCTCCACAACACCCCCCGACACCCTCCACAACACCCTCCACAACACCCCACCACGTATGCCCGAGAAGGCCGCGCGGGGCGGCCTTCTCGGGCGGGCATACCACCTCCTTCCAGCGGCATTCTCAGCAACATCAGAACGCCAAGCACACCGTTCTCCCCAGCGGCGGCGGCATGACATCGGTCGAGCCGGTCGTCGCGCGGGCGGGGGGGGCGCGGCCGTTCGGTGACGCCCGACGGAATCCGAAGGGAGCCGAAGGCGGACGAGGATGAGGACGGGGAAGTCCGGCCCCGGCGGGCCGGACCGTCATCGTTGGCCGCGCCCCCCCCGCCCGCGCGATGACCGGCGGCTCAAGAACGCCACTCTCAGCCAGCAGCCAGCAGCCAGCAACGGCAACCGGTAACTCCCCATCCCGTATCCGTCCCCCATTTGATGCATATCAACCCCCTATATAACCAGCAGTGATAAGTTAATAACAACAAAAAGTAACCGCCCCGGAGCCCCCAGCAATGCCCCCCTCACCAGAACCCCCCCTACCCAGTAAACGCGGCTTCCTGAAAGGACTCCTCGGCCTGAGCGCCGCCGCCACCATCATCCCCATTCACGCTGAAGCCACCGGCCTGAACGGCCAACCGCCGCGCCGCCCCGGCATCCCCGGTAAGCGCTACGGCATGGTCGTCGACATGCGCAAATGCATCGGCTGCCAGTCCTGTACGGTCAGCTGTTCCATGGAAAACCTGCCCCCCATCGGACAGTTCCGCACCACCGTCCTGCAATACGAAGTCACCCCCGACGACGGCAGCCCCTGTGCCATGGTCATGCTGCCGCGCCTCTGCAACCACTGCGACAACCCGCCCTGCGTACCCGTCTGTCCCGTGCAAGCCACCTTCCAGCGGGAAGACGGCATCGTGCTGGTCGACAACGAACGCTGCGTCGGCTGCGCCTACTGCGTGCAAGCCTGTCCCTACGACGCCCGGTTCATCAACCATGAAACGCAAACGGCCGACAAGTGCACGTTCTGCGAACACCGCCTGGAAGCCGGCCTGCTGCCTGCCTGTGTGGAAAGCTGCGTCGGCGGCGCGCGCGTCATCGGCGACATGAACGACCCCGAGAGCGCCATCTCCAAGCTGCTCGTCGAACACAAGGCGGACATCAAGGTCCTGAAGCCCGAAATGAAGACCGACCCCCACGTCTATTACATCGGCCTGCCCGATGCGTTCGTGCACCAGGTCGACGGCCAGGCCGGCGTGCGCCTGGCTGGCGGACATTGAGCCATCACAGGGGACTTTCATGCAGATCTCGGAATTGCTCACGCCGGCCTATGACGCCGCCTGGCTGCCTTGGGCCGTGCAGTACTTCTTTCTCATCGGCATCAGCGCCACCACCGCACTGACCGCCGCCTTCGCTGCCTTCGGCCAGGCCGGATCGTCCGCGCGGCGGCTGCTGCCCGCGGCCGCCACCGTGCTGCTGGTGACCGCCGTTGCCGCGCCCGTGTCATTGCTGGCCGACTTGCACCAGCCCGGCAGGTTCTGGCACTTCTACGCCCACTTCACGCCATGGTCGTGGATGTGGCTGGGCGCCTTGCTGCTGCCCGTGTTCGTGGGCCTGGCCGTGCTGTTCTGCGCCGCATGGTGGTGGGGCCGCATTGCCTGGGTGCGCCTCGTGGGCGCGGCCCTGGCGCTGTCGGCGGTGTCGATCCTTGTCTACACCGGCGCCGAAGTCATGGTGCTGCGCTCGCGGCCCTTATGGCACACCGTGTTCCTGCCCGTGAACTTTGCCCTGACGGCCTGGCTCGGGGCGCTGGGCGCCATGTTCCTGGTTGGCCGGTGGCTGCCCGGCGGCATGAAGGCCTTGCCGGTGGGCATGCTGCGCCAGCTCAGCTTTGCCGCCGTCGTGCTGATGGCCGTGGGCGCCGGCGCCTGGGCCGTGCTGGGCACGCTGGGCGTGGACCCGTCGTTCGACGCAGCCTTGCGGCTGTTCGCCGAATTCCCCGTCTGGCGCATCAGCCTGGCGGGCGCGGTCATCACGGCCTTCTGCATGATCGCGCTGCTGCAGCGCCCGGCCCAGGCGCTGGCCGCGCCGCTGCCGTCGGCCACCCTGGCGCTGACCATGCTGGCCGCCGCGTGGATCTTCCGCTGGGTGGTGTTCATGAGCGTGCAGGGCGTGCCCAAGTATGGCGCGGGGCTCTACCTGTACGACATGCCCTGGGGCAGCGATGGCCTGCTGGGCATGGCCGGAGTGCTGGGCCTGTGCGTGGCGCTGGTCACGGCAGTGACCTGGGCGCTGGAGCGGTTCCCGGCGCGCCGGCGCGGCATGGCGGCCTGACCGACCCAAGCCCACCAAGCGGCAAAAGCGGCCGCAAGACGAAAGCACATGGAAGACGAAGCAATGGACAAGCAACACGAAGACGACAAGCCTGGCGCGGCCGATGCGCCCGACAATGCGCTGCAAGACGCGGCGCGGCGCAAGTTGATGGTGCGCGGCGGCATGGTCGCCGGCGGCATGGCGGCCTTTGCGGCCGGCTATGGCGAAACCGTCACCCGCGCCGTCAAGGGCCTGGCGCACGGCACTGCCGGCGTTCCCACGGCGCATGCCGTGCGCGGCAATTCGCTGACGGCGGAATTCCGAATCGACCCGCTGACCGGCGCGCTGGCCGCCCAGCCGGGCCAGACGGTCAGCCCGTCCAGCTGCCTGGGCTGCTGGACCCAGTGCGGCGTCCGCCTGCGCGTGGACACGAAGGAAAACCGCATCCTGCGCGTGGCGGGCAACCCTTACCATCCGCTGGCCACCACGCGTCCCGCCGCGATGGAAACGCCCGTGCGCGAGGTCTATGCGCAGCTGGGCGGCGAGAACGGCCTGGAGGGCCGCGCTACGTCCTGCGCCCGCGGGTCGGCCATGCTGGAACAGATGAACAGCCCGTTCCGCGTGCTGCAACCGATGAAGCGCGTCGGCGGGCGGGGCGAAGGCAAGTGGCAGACCATCTCGTTCGAGCAACTGGTGCAGGAAGTGTGCGAAGGCGGCGATCTTTTCGGTGAAGGTCACGTGGAAGGCCTGCGCGCCGTCTTCGACCGCGACACGCTGCTGGACCCGGACAATCCGGAGTACGGCGCCAAGGTCAACCAGTTCCTGTTCACCGACGCCTCCAACGAAGGCCGCACGCCGCTGATCCAGCGCTTTGCCGCGCAGTCCTTCGGCACGGTCAACTTCAGCAACCATGGCTCCTACTGCGGCCAGAGCTTCCGCGTGGGCGCAGGCGCCGCCCTGGGCGACTTGAAGGGCATGCCGCACGGCAAGCCGGATTGGGACAATGCGCGCTTCGGCCTGTTCATCGGCGCGGCGCCGGCGCAAGCGGGCAACCCGTTCCAGCGCCAGGCCCGGCAATTGGCCGAAGCACGGGTGCGGCCGGAGGAAGACAGCTTCACCTATGTGGTCGTGTCGCCCATGCTGCCCGCGTCCTCCAGCCTGTCGGCTGGCTCAGGCAACGAGTGGCTGCCGGTGAATCCGGCCAGTGACCTGGCATTGGCGATGGGTCTCATCCGCTGGATCCTGGACAACGACCGCTTCGATGCCCGCATGCTGGCGCAACCCGGCCCCAACGCCATGAAGGCGGCGGATGAAGCCGCCTGGACCAACGCCACGCATCTGGTGGTGGCTGAACCGGGCCATCCCAGGCTGGGCAGTTTCGTGCGCGGCGCAGACCTGGGCTGGCCGCGGCCTGCCGACGCCGACGACAAATGGGAAGACGTCTACGCGGTGCGCCTGGAAGATGGCACGCTGGCGCCGCACACGACCGCGTCGCCGGCCACGTTGTTCGTGGATGAGCGCATTGCCGTGCCCGGGATGCCGGGCGGGGCGGACACCGTGCGCGTCTGCTCGTCCCTTGCCTTGCTGCGCGAGGAATCGCACCGCAAGTCGCTGGACGAATACGCCGGACTTTGCGGCGTGCCGGCGGACAAGATCGCCTCGCTGGCCAAGCGCTTCACCAGCTACGGCAAGCGCGCCGTTGCCGACGCGCATGGCGGCACGATGAGCGGCGCGGGCTTCTATACGGCCTACGCCATCGCCATGCTCAACACGCTGGTTGGCAACCTGAACGTGGATGGCGGTCTGGTGCTGGACGCCGGCCCGTTCCCGCCTTATGGCCCCGGTCCACGCTACAACATCGCCGGCTTCGCAAACCGCGCCACGCCCAAGGGCGTCGCCTTGTCGCGCAACCGCTTCCCGTACGAGAAGTCCAGCGAGTTCAAGCGCAAGAAGGCGGCGGGGCAGCCGGCGTATCCGGCATCCGCGCCCTGGTATCCGGCCACGGGCGGTCTCAGCTCTGAAATGCTGGCGTCCGCGCTGGCGGGGTATCCGTACCGCGCCAAGGTCTGGTTCAACCACATGAGCAATCCGATCTACGGCATCGCGGGCTTGAAGGGCGTGATCATCGACAAGATGAAGGATCCGCGCATCCTGCCGCTTTCGGTATCGATCAACCCGTTCATCAACGAAACCAATGCGTTGGCCGACTACATCGTGCCGGACACGGTCACGTATGAAAGCTGGGGCGTGTCGGCACCCTGGGCCGACGTGGTGGCCAAGGCATCCACCGTGCGCTGGCCCGCCGTGCAGCCGCGCGTGGCGCGCACGGCCACCAACGAGCCCGTTTGCCTGGAAACCTTCCTCATCGCTTGCGCCAAGCGCTTGGGCATGCCGGGCTTCGGCCAGAACGCGATCTCGGACAAGGACGGCGCCCAGTACGCGCTGGACACGCCCGAGGACTTTTTCCTGCGCGGCATGGCCAACATCGCGTTCTCGGCCGGCCGCGCCGTGCCCGAGGCCAGCGACGA
This sequence comes from Achromobacter sp., assembly GCF_057314935.1. Lineage (NCBI taxonomy): Bacteria > Pseudomonadati > Pseudomonadota > Betaproteobacteria > Burkholderiales > Alcaligenaceae > Achromobacter > Achromobacter sp. The sequence continues at coordinate 56,699 of NZ_DBHKZA010000035.1, read as the reverse complement.
CGACATGGCGCTGACCGGGGTGGATCGCTACCGCAGCCTGCTGCAGAGCAAGCTCAAGCCCGGCGAATGGCGGCAGGTCGCCATGCTGATGAGCCGGGGCGGGCGCTTCGACAAGATGGAAGATGCCTGGGTGGACAAGGGCCGGAACCGCCATACGCGCCAGGCATACGCCAAGCCTCTGCAGGTCTGGAGCGAGGAACTCGCGGGCTTTCGCCATGCGATGACCGGCGAACGCTATAGCGGCTGTCCGACCTGGTATCCCGCGCGCCTGGCCGATGGCCGCGACGTGCGCGCCCAGTACCCGGCGCAGCAATGGCCGTTCCTGCTCAGTTCGTTCAAATCGAACCTGATGAGCTCCATGTCGATCGGCGTGAACCGTCTGCGCCAGGTGCATCCGCACAATCCGGTGTCGATCAATCGGCAGGACGGCGAACGCCTGGGGCTGCGCAACGGCGACCCCGTGCGCATCGTGACGCCGGGCGGCGCCGTGACCGGGCTGGCCTTGCTGCGCGACGGCATCCAGCCGGGTGCGGTCGGCATCGAGCACGGCTATGGCCACACCGAGCTGGGCGCACGCGCCCACGTGGTCGACGGCAAGCCCATGCCGCATGATCCCGCGCTGGCGGCAGGCGTCAATCTGAACGACCTGGGGTTCGGCGATGCCACGCGGGGCGAGCACGCGAACGTCTGGATCGACTGGGTGTCCGGCGCCGCGGTGCGCCAGGGCCTGCCGGCGCGTATCGAACGCGCCTAGGCCAGCGTGGCCGATGCCGAGGCGTGCTAGCGCACGACGGTGTCGGCCACCAGTTCCAGGCCGTCCGCGTGGACCGCGACATCCGGCAGCACCCCGCTCAGGTCGCCCGGCCGGGCGGCGGCCGTGCCCGACCGGCTGATGCGGATCTCCACCTGCACGCGGTTCGCACGCGACAGCGTGGCGTCCGGCGACATGGCGCTGCTGTCATCCAGCACAAACGCGCGCGGCAGGTCCGAGACGCGCAGCTGCAGAATCGCCAGCGGCATGCGCGAGCCTTCGATGGGCCGTGCCAGGATGAATACGGTATCGCCGGGCTGGACCTGGCCGCGCAAGGCATCCGCGATGCGGGCTTGCCCGCTGATGCGGGCGGCGGAAGGGGCGCCGGCGGGCTTTGCCGCGGACGGCGCATCCGGCGCGGCCTGCTGTGTGGCACCCCCCGTGGCATTCGCCGCAGCGGCCCCCGTGGCCGGTGGCATGGACGGCGCACCGGTTGCCATCGCGCGGGCCTGGGCGATATTGGACTGAATCTGCCGCGCGGCCTCGGAGTCCGGCGGCAGCAAGGCCTGCAGCCGTTCCCAATGGGCCAGCGCCTCGGCGGCATCGCCACGCCGCAACGCCATCATGCCCGCCAGCGCCAAGGCCTTGGGCTGATCCGGCTGCGTGGCCAGCGATTGCGCCACGGCCGCGACCGCATTGGCGTCCGGCACCCCCTGATTGGCCGACAGCAAGGCATCGGCCATATCGGCCAGCACGGCGGGTTGGCCGGGAACCAGGCGCAACACCTGCTGATACGCGGCGACCGCGTCGGTGTATCGGCCAAGGGTTTCATACGAGCGCGCCAGCGTGTACCAGCCGTCGGCGTCGTCGGGCGCGTTGCGCAGCCGTTGCGCCAGCGCATTGATGGCCACTGCCATGTCCTCGCCCGAGTCATCCGCATGCGGTTCTGCTGTGCGCGCCATGACCGACACGTCTGCCGCCGCGCGGGGATTGCCCAGCTTGCCGTACAGCAGCACGGCGGCCACCGGGATCAGCACGCTAAGCAGGCAGGCGGTTGCCACGCCGGCGCGCTGGCCACGCACCGGCGCGGCCTGTCGCTGGCGTTGGGCCAGGTCTTGCAGCAGGTCGCGCTGCAATTCGTCTTCGGCTCGCGCCAAGCCATCGGCGGTGAGGCTGCCGTTCTGCCTGTCGCGCCGCAATTGTTCGCGCTGGGCCAGGTAGAACGCGCGCACGTTGGCGTCGGAGGCCGTGTCAACAGGCGGCGCGCGGCGCACCAGCGGCGGGATCAGGCACAGCAGCGTCGCCAACAGCAGCAACAGGACGGCGAGCCAGAGGGTTGTCATGGGCCGGTATCCAGGAAACGAGCGGCGCGGGCGCGTTCGTCGGCCGTCAAGGGCGCGCGGGCGCCCGACCGGCGTTTCAGCGTGCGCAGCAACACCCAGAAGCCCAGCGCCAGCAGCGCGAACGGTCCCAGCCACAACAGCCAGGTGATGGGTTTGAACGGCGGGTCGTAGCGGACGAAATCGCCGTAGCGGTCTTCGAAGAAGCGCATGATCTGCGCATCGCTGCGGCCATCGGCCAATTGGGCATGGATCAGATTACGCATGTCGTGCGCCAGCGGCGCATTGGAATCGGCCAGCGTCTGGTTCTGGCAGACCAGGCACCGCAGGCCGTGCGCCAGCTTGTCGGCGCGTTGCTGGTCCGCGGACGACAGGGGGGGCAGCTCGGGCGGCGCTTGCGCGGCGGATGCCGGCGACCCCGTCAAGCTCAGGGCCAGCAACGCGGCCGCCATATGCCCGTGCGTTCTCATCGCAACCCCTCGATCAACGGCTGTATGCGGTTGCGCCAGATGTCGGGCGTGATCAGGCCCAACTGCTTGTAGCGGATGCGCCCGGCGCCGTCGATCACGAAGGTCTCGGGCACGCCGTAGACGCCATATTCGATGCCGACGCGGCCGTCGGTGTCGCTGGCGGATGCGATGTAGGGGTTGCCGTTGCGGGCCAGCCAGGCCAGCGCGTCCTCGGGTTTGTCCTTGTAGTTCAACCCGTAGAGCGGAATGCCGTGGCGCTGGGCGGCTTCGCGCAGCACCGGCAGTTCTTCGCGGCAGGGGCCGCACCACGATGCCCACACGTTCAGCAGCCAGACCTGGCCGCGCAGCGACTGCACGTCCAATTGCTGGCCGGGCGCTTGCAGCAACGGCAGGCTGATCGCGGGGGCGGGCTTGTCGATCATCGCCGACGGCACCGCGCGCGGATCCCTTGACAGGCCCATCGCCAGGAAGACGGCCATCGCCATGAAGACGCCTAGCGGCAACAGGTAGCGCAGCATCAGTACCCCTCCCGCGCCGGCCGGGGGGCGGGGGCCGCCTCGCCTTCGGGGCGGCGCGCTGGCGCTTCCTGGGCGCGGCGGTAGCGCTTGTCGCTGGCGGCCAGCAGGCCGCCCAGCGCCATCAGCAGGCAACCGGTCCAGATCCAGGTCATGAAGGGCTTGACCTGGATGCGCACCGTCCAGGCGCGGTCGCCAACGGGTTCGCCCAACGCCACGAACAGGTCGCGGGTAAAGCCGCTGTCGATGTCGGCCTGGCTTAGCGCCATGTCCTGCACGGTGTACAGGCGCTTTTCGGGATACAGCGTCACCACCGGTTTGCCGTTGCGCGTGACAGGAAATACGGCGCGTTGCGCGCTGTAGTTCGGCCCGGCGGCGGGCGCCAGGCTGGCGAAGGTGAACTGGTAGCCTCCGGCTTCCTGCATGGCGCCCAGTTCCATGCGCAATTCATGCTTGACCTCGTAGCCGTTGGCCAAGGTGACGCCGGCGATGAAAATGCCCACGCCGGCGTGCGCCAGCAACATGCCGTACCAGGCGCGTGGCTGGCGGCCAAGGCGGCGCAGCCAATGGCCGTCCCCATCCGTCAGCCGCTGCCAGGCGTGCGCAGCGGCGCTGGCAACCGACCACCCCGCCAGCCACAGGCCCAGCACGATCATGGGCGAGCCCAGCCGCAGCGGGCCCGGCATCGCCAGCGGCAGCAACACGGCGGTCGCCACGCTGACCCCGAAGGCCGCGCGCAGCCGCCGGCCCAGGTCGGGCATGCCTGCCTGCTTCCAGCGGGCCATGGGGCCCACGCCCATGAGGAAGATGGCCGGCGTCATCAGCGGCACGAACACGGCTTCGAAATAGGGCGGGCCGATGGATATCTTGCCCCAGTCCAGCACGTCCAGCACCACGGGATAGAGCGTGCCCAGCAGCACCGATCCGGCCGCGACGGTCAGGACCACGTTGTTCGACAGCAGCAGGGATTCCCGCGACAGCAGCGAAAAGCCGCCGCCCAGGCCGACCGTCGGCGCGCGCCAGGCGTAGAGCGTCAGCGAACCGCCGACGATCACGGTCATGAAGGCCAGGATGTACAGCCCGCGGCCCGGATCCACCGCGAAGGCGTGGACGGAGGTCAGTACGCCGGAACGGACCAGGAACGTTCCCAGGATGCTGAGCGAAAACGTGCAGATCGCCAACAGCACCGTCCAGCTGCGGAAGGCTCCCCGGCGCTCGGTGACGATCAGCGAGTGGATCAGCGCCGTGCCCGCCAGCCAGGGCATGAACGAGGCGTTCTCCACCGGGTCCCAGAACCACCAGCCGCCCCAGCCCAGCACGTAGTAGGCCCAGGCGCTGCCCAGCAGGATGCCGATGGTCAGGAAGGTCCAGGCGGCCAGCGTCCACGGCCGCACCCAGCGCGCCCACAGCGCATCCAGTTCGCCCGACAGCAAGGCGGCGATGGCGAAGGCGAAGGCGACGGAAAACCCCACGTAGCCCATGTACAGCATGGGCGGGTGCACGATCATGCCTGGGTCCTGCAGCAGCGGGTTCAGGTCGCGGCCGGCCATGGCCGGCGGCATCAGCCGTTCGAAGGGGTTGGACAGGAACAGCAGGAACAGCAGGAAGCCCACGCTGATCCAGCCCATCACGGCCAACACGCGCGCGGCGAAGGCCAGGGGCAGGCGGCGGCTGAACACGGCGACGGCGAGCGTCCAGGCGGTCAGCAGCAGCAGCCACAGCAGCAACGACCCCTCGTGCCCGCCCCAGACGGCCGCGAAGCGGTAGGCGGCAGGCAGGTCGGCGTGGGAATTGCCGGCCACATACAGCACCGAGAAATCGTTGTGCACGAACGACCAGGCCAGGCAGCCGAAGGCCAGCACGGTCAGACAGAACTGGCCCACGGCAGCGGGCCGCGCCACGCGCAGTCCGGCCTGCCAGCCGGTGGCGGCGCCCACCAGCGGCAGGGTGGCTTGCGCCAGCGCCGTCAGCAGCGCCAGGATCAGGCTGAACAGGCCGATCTCGGGGATCATCGGGGCTGCCCCTGCATCGCGTTGGCAGCCGCGGCTTGCCCGGCGCGCTTGATCGCATCGGCGGCCTCGGGCGGCATGTAGTTCTCGTCGTGCTTGGCCAGCACTTCCGTGGCGCGGAACACGCCGTCGGCGTCCAGCTTGCCCGCCACCACCACGCCTTTGCCCTCGCGGAACAGGTCGGGCAGCAGGCCTTGATAGGTCACGGGCACGGTGTGCGCGGTGTCGGTCACGATGAACCGCAGGGTCAGGCCGTCGGCTTCGCGACGCACCGAACCTGGCTCCACCAGTCCGCCTACGCGAAAGCTCCCAGTCCGGGGCGCCTCTTTCGCCACTACCTGCGTCGGGCTGAAGAAGAACACCAGGTTCGATTGCAGGGCGTTGAGCACCAGGGCGGTGGCGATGGCCAGCAGCCCCAGACCGCCCGCGATGGCGAACATGCGGCGCTTGCGCGGTGTCATGGGCGCCCCTCGCCAGCTTGCCTGCGCGTGGCCTGGCGCCGGGCGCGTGCGCGGCGCCACAGCACAAAGGCCTCTGCGGCCATCAGTGCCAGTGTGACGCCATAGGCGCCCAGGATATAAGGGCTGTGGCCTTGCAGCGAGAACAGCGCGTCCCAGCTCATGGCGCCTCCGGGGCGGGGCGGCCCCCGCGGGCCGCCCCGGGTTCGCGTTCGGCGATGATGCCGCGCACTCGCGCCAGCGCGATTGCCGCGCTGTACAGCCAGAAGGCCGCCACCATCAGCAGCATGGCGGCGACCATGATGCGCGCCATGCTGGGGGCCGAGGTCAGGTTGATGGACGCGCCCTGATGCAGCGTGCTCCACCAGCGCACCGAGAAATAGATGATGGGCACGTTGACGACGCCGGCCAACAGCAGGATGGCGCCGCCGCGGTCAGCGCGGCGCGTGTCGTCGGTCGCGGCCTGCAAGGCCATGAAGCCCAGGTACAGGAAGAGCAGGATCAGTTCCGAGGTCAGCCGCGCATCCCAGACCCACCACGCGCCCCAGGTGGGCTTGCCCCACAATGCGCCGGTCCACAGGGTCAGGAAGGTGAAGAGCGCGCCGGTGGGCGCCAGCGCCCGCATCATCATGAACGACAGGCGCGTGTTGTAGATCAGGCCCAGCGCGGCATACCCCGCCATTACCAGGTACAGGAACATCGACATCCACGCAGCTGCCACGTGGATGAACAGGATGCGGTAGACCTCGCCTTGCTGGCTGTCCGTGGGCGCGACGACCAGGCCGACATACAGGCCCGCGCCGGCAAAGAGGACAGCCGCCAGCGCCAGCCCCGGAATCAGGCGACCGGCCAGCGGATAGAACACCGCGGGCGAGGCATAGCGCAGCCAGCCGGCGCCAGCGGTTGCCGGCGTGGCGGGGTAGGGCGAATCGAAGGCGGGTTGCTTGTGCATGGGGCCTCTTAGTCCAGCGCCACGCGCAGCGCGGCGGACGCGCTCCAGGGGCATAGCAGGATTGCCAGGCACAGGCAGGCGCCCAGCAGCGACAGTTGCGGCCCGGCGCCCAGGCCCGCGTGCGTGGCGGACACGGCGCCCGCCCCGAAGATCAGCACCGGCACGTACAGCGGCAGCACCAGCAGGGGCAGCAGCGCCCCGCCGCGCAGGCCCAGCGTCAGCGCCGCGCCCAGCCCGCCCACCAGCGCCAGCGTGGGCGTGCCCAGCAGCAGGGACAGGACCAGTACGCCGATCGCCTGCGGCGGCAGGCCGAATTGCAGGGCCAGCACCGGGCTGGCCAGGATCAGTGGCAGGCAGCCGCTGACCCAGTGCGCGGCGAGCTTCACCCCCACCAGCAGCGGCAGCGGGTGCGGCGACACCAGCAGTTGTTCCAGCGCGCCGTTGGCATGGTCTTGCGCGAAGGGGCGGTGCAGGCTCAACAGGATGCCCAGCAACGCGCAGACCCACAGCACGCCCGGCCCGATCGCCAGCAGCAGGACGGGATCGGGACCGACCGCCAGCGGGAAGAGGGAACCCGCCACGATGAAGAACAGCGTGGCGCCCAGCGTATCCGCAGGCCGCCTCCAGGCTAGCCGGATGTCACGCAGCGCCAACTGAGACAGCGTAGCCAGCATCCGCGTAGTCATCCATGTTCAAGGTTTGCGTGCGGGCGGCGGCGGTGCCGGGCGCGCGGTGCGACGCCACGACTGCTGCGCCGCCCGCGTCCAGGTGCGCATCCAGCGCCCGCCACAACTGGGCCAGGCTGGCCGCGTCCAGGCCCGCGTCGGGTTCGTCCAGCAGCCACAGGGGCTTGCCGCCCAGCACCACGGCGGCCATTGCCAGCCGGCGGCCCTGGCCTTGGGACAGCCGAGCCGCGGGCAGGTGCACGCTGGCCTCCAGGCGCCAACGGCGCAGGCCCGCCGCGATGGCGTCTTCGTCTTGCGGCGTACCGGCCACATGCAGGCTGTAGCGCAGGTTCTCCAGCGCGGTCAGTTCGCCGCACAGGCCGTTGGCGTGCCCCAGGAACGCCACGCGCGCGAAGTACGCCGCCGTGTCGCGGCGCACCTCCCGGCCCTGCGAGCGCACCGTGCCGGCAAGCGGGCGCAGCAGGCCCGCCAACATGCGCAAGAGGCTGGTCTTGCCGCTGCCGTTGGCGCCCTGCACATGCAGGAGCTGGCCGGCATGCAGGTCGAAATCCACCGGACGCAGACCTTCTGGCTCGCTGCAACGGCCGCCGCGGGGGCTGCGCAGCCCGCAGGCCGCAAGCAGGGGCGGCGGGGCGTCAGCGGGCCGCATTCGCCACCTCTTTGGACGCCCTGGCCGGCGGCGTCGCCTCAGAGGTCTGGCCAGGCGGGATGTGCGGCAGCGTATGGGCGATGCCCTTGTGGCAGTCGATGCAGGTCTTGGTCTTGTCGGCCAGGTACGTGGAGTGCATGTTCTGCGCGCGCACGCTCTGGCGCGTGAAGTCCATGTACTCGTAGTTGTGGCAGTTGCGGCATTCCAGCGAGTCGTTGGCCTTGAAGCGCGCCCATTCGTGTTGGGCCAGTTCCAGCCGCTTGTCCACGAACTTTTCGCGCGTGTCGATGGTGCCGAATATCTTGCCCCAGACCTCCTTGGACGCCTGCATCTTGCGGGCGATCTTGTCCGTCCAGTTGTGCGGCACATGGCAGTCCGAGCACAAGGCGCGCACCCCCGAGCGGTTGGTGAAGTGGATGGTGCCCTTCAGTTCCGCGTACACGTTGTCGCGCATTTCATGGCAGCCCGTACAGAACTTTTCGGTGTTGGTCAGTTCCATCGCGGTGTTGAAGGCGCCCCAGAACAGGATGCCGCCGATGAAGCCGCCGATCGTCAAGAAGCCCAGGCTGAAGTGCACGCTGGGGCGGCGGATGATGTTCCAGTAGCGCTTGAGGAGCTTGAGCATGGCGGCATCGATCCCTTACTTCTTGTCGGTGGCCGGCGCGGTCAGGCGCTTGAGGATCACGTCGATGTCTTGGTAGGTATTGGACACCAGCGGCTTGGCCTCGGCCTGCGGCACGTGGCACTGCACGCAGAAATAGCGCCGTGGGGATACCTCGGCCAGCACGTTGCTGTCGCGATCCATGTAGTGCGTCACGCTCAAGGGCGGCGCCTGGGTTTCCTCGGTGTTCACGCGGGCATGGCAGGCCAGGCAGCGGTTGTAGTTCTTGTCGATCTGGTAGCCGTCGATCTTGTGCGGGATGGTGGGCGGCTGCATCGAATAGGTGCGCATCCGCTTGATGTCCTTGTTTTCGATCGGGCTGATCAGCGGCGGATCGGTTTCCTCGGCGATGGGGGTGGGCCCGCGCATGGGGTCTTCGACCTCCAGCGGCGGAGCGGCCCAGGCGGCCGAGGCCAGAAGGATGCCGATGGCGATGGTGGCGGCGCGTCGTTTCATGGCTGTCTCCCGGGGCCGCTCAGACCTTGACGATCTTGACCGCGCACTTCTTGAAGTCGGTCTGGAAAGAGATCGGGTCGGTGGCATCCAACGTGACCTTGTTGATCAGCTGGCCGGCGTCGAACCACGGCACGAAGACCAGGCCGCGCGGCGGCTTGTCGCGCCCGCGGGTCTCAAGCCGCGTGCGCATCTTGCCGCGCCGCGACTCGATCTCGACTTCCACGCCGCGCCGTAGGCCCATCGCCTGCGCGTCGTCCGGGTGCATGAAACAGACTGCGTTGGGAAAGGCGCGGTACAGCTCGGGCACGCGTCGCGTCATCGAGCCGGAATGCCAGTGCTCCAGGACGCGGCCGGTGGACAGCCAGAACGGGTATTCCTTGTCGGGCGATTCCGGCGGGGGCTCGTAGGGCAGGGCGTAGATGACGGCGCGTCCGTCCGGGTTGCCGTAGAACTCGAAGCCGGCGCCCGCCTTCACGTAGGGGTCGCTGCCTTCGCGGTAGCGCCACAGGGTTTCCTTGCCGTTGACGACGGGCCAGCGCAGGCCGCGGGCCTCGTGGTAGGTGTCGAAGGGGGCCAGGTCGTGCCCGTGGCCGCGGCCGAATTCGGCGTATTCCTCGAACAGGCCCTTTTGCGCATAGAAGCCGAAAGCCTTCGCTTCCTGGTTCTCGTATTCCGCGTTCAATTCGCTATTGGGGAATTTGTTGACGCGGCCGTTGGCGAACAGGATGTCGAAGAGAGTCTTGCCCCGGTACTCGGGCTTCTTGGCCAGCAGGTCGGCAGGCCAGACCTCTTCCACCTTGAAGCGCTTGGAAAACTCCATCAACTGCCACAGGTCGGAACGCGCGTCGCCCGGGGCGTTCACCAGCTGATGCCAGAACTGGGTGCGCCGTTCGGCGTTGCCGTAGGCGCCTTCCTTTTCCACCCACATGGCCGCGGGCAGGATCAGGTCGGCTGAAATGGTGGTGACCGTGGGGTAGGCGTCCGACACCACGATGAAGTTCTCGGGGTTGCGGTAGCCCGGCAGGCCTTCATTCATCAGGTTGGCCGCCGCCTGCATGTTGTTGTTCACCATGACCCAGTAGGCGTTGATCTGGCCGTCCTTGAGCATGCGGTTCTGCAGCACCGCGTGCGCGCCCACTTTGTCGGGAATCGTGCCGTCGGGCAGTTGCCAGATCTCTTCCGCATGCGCACGGTGCTTGGGGTTGGTCACGACCAGGTCGGCCGGTAGGCGGTGCGAGAACGTGCCCACCTCGCGCGCGGTGCCACAGGCCGATGGCTGGCCGGTCAGCGAAAACGGGCTGTTGCCCGGCGTCGAGATCTTGCCGGTCAGCAGGTGGATGTTGTAGACCATGTTGTTGGCCCACACCCCGCGCGTGTGCTGGTTAAAGCCCATGGTCCAGAACGAGGTCACGCGGATCTTCGGGTCGGCGTAGAGCTCGGCCAGGTCCTGCAATTGCTTCTGCGGCACGCCCGTCAGCTTGGACGTGTACTCCAGGTCGTACTTCGAGACGAACTTGGCGAAGTCGTCGTAGGTGATGGGCTTGGATCCGCCCGCCTTGTCGGCGTTCTTGGCCGCCTTCTGCAAGGGGTGGTCGGGCCGCAGGCCATAACCGATGTCGGTGTTGCCTTCATGGAACACCGTGTGCTTGTCCACGAAGTCGCGGTTCACGCGCTTGGTCTGGATGATGTAGTTGGCGATGTAGTTCAGGATCGCCAGGTCCGTCTGCGGCGTGAAGGTCAGCGTCAGGTCGGCCAGTTCATACGAACGGTGCTCGAAGGTAGACAGCACCGCGACCTTCGTCTTGGGGGCGGACAACCGCCGGTCGGTCACGCGTGTCCACAGGATGGGATGCATCTCGGCCATGTTCGACCCCCACAGCACGAAGGCGTCGGCATTCTCGATGTCGTCATAGCAGCCCATCGGCTCGTCGGCGCCGAAGGTCCGCATGAAGCCCACGGCGGCCGATGCCATGCAGTGCCGCGCGTTCGGGTCCAGGTTGTTCGACCGGAAGCCTGCCTTCATCAGCTTGAGCGCCGCGTAGCCTTCCCAGACGGTCCACTGGCCCGATCCGAACATGCCCACCGCCGTGGGTCCCTTGTCCTTTAACACCCGCTTGAACTGTTCGGCCATCACGTCGAAGGCCTGGTCCCAGGACACCGGTGCGAATTCACCGTCCTTGGCGTACTTGCCGTCCTTCATGCGCAAGAGCGGCGTGGTCAGCCGGTCGTTGCCATACATGATCTTGGACAGGAAGTAGCCCTTGACGCAGTTCAGACCCTTGTTGACCTCGGCGTTGAAATCGCCGTGCGTGGCCACGACCTGGTTGTCCTTGACCGCGACGTTCACGCCGCAGCCGGTCCCGCAGAACCTACAGGGCGCCTTGGACCATTTCAGCTTGGCGGCCTCGGATTCGGTCACGATGTTCTGCGTGTACCCGACGATGGGGATGCCCGCCACGGTGGCGGCAGCCGCGGCGGCGGATTGCTTGATGAAGTCTCTACGAGCCATGGACATCGTCAATCTCCTCGTTCATCGCGGCAAGCGTGTCGGCATGCTGGTAGACCAGCGCCGAGGCCAGCACGCCATCGCAGCGCTGGATCTCGGAGATCCGCGCCATCATGTCGTCGGTGGAGGGCGCTTCCAGCGTGACCACCAGCTTTCCGGTGTCGGACGCGCCATGGATTTCGGATCCGGCCACCGCCAGGATGGCGGCGCGGACGTCGGGCAAGCGTTGGGGCAGGGCATGCACCACCAGGCTGGCGATGTGCAGCTCAGGGGGCGCCGCGGAGGGCGGGGGGGAGGCAAGCGCGGACATGGAAGGATTTCCGTCGCGTCGCATCAGCTGCCCGGGGGGCCGGCGAGCAGTTGATAGAACCAGACGATGAAACCGTAGCCCGCCACGATGATGACCGTGAGAACGGGGGCCATGACAGCCGTCAGGAACAGGAAACTTCGAAGCTCCTGAGGCTTGGTGTACCCATCAGACTCGTTTTGCACACACCACCTCACTACGACAGTTGGGGTATTGCGTTTAACGTGCGGATGTCGAAGTTTTTAGCAGTGGTTTTACATGGCGTCAATGTTGCATCACGGCGAAATAATCGCGCCGCAGCGCTATATACAAAGGTGCCTGACGCTTTGCCGGAACACCGCCCGGCACGCGTCAGGCACCTTGTATTGATTCGCGTTGCGGATTAGCCGATGGCGCCGTAGATGCGGCGCGCATCCGCTGCCGTGGCCAACGGGCGGCCCAGCGCGCGCGCGCCTTCGGCGGCCTGGCGAACCAGCGCCGCATTGCCGGGCGCGATGCCGCCGTCGCGCAGCTTCAGATTGTTCTCGAAGCCCACGCGCATGTGGCCGCCGAACGCGGCCGCCGTCGTGACGCACGCGTTTTCCTCGGCGCCGAACGCGCAGATCGCCCAGGGCAGCGAGTGGTCGTACGCCGCCAGGAAGGGCAGCAGGTCATGGGCCGACGACGTCTGGCCCACGCTGTAGCGGCCCAGCACGAACAGCACCGACCAGGCGCCCGGCGGCACCAGCCCGCGCGCGCGCAATGACTGCCAGCGGCGCACATCGCCTTCGTCGTACAGGATGATCTGAGCCATGATGCGGCGCTCGGCCACCCAGGCCAGGAACGCCGCCAGTTCCGTTTCGGGGACGTCCGGCACGGCGATTTCACGCAATCCCATGGACACGGCTTCGGGCTGCAGCTCGCGCACCAGCGCGATCTGCTCGGCCGCCTTGTAGACGCCGGCGGCTTCGCTGGTGACCTGCACCAGCAGTTCGCGGCCCACGGCGCGGTCCACGGCAGCCAGCGCTTCGCGGTAGGCGTGCGCGCACAGCAAGTGGCTGCCGTCGGGCTTGCGCACGTGCATGTGCATCATGCCGGCGCCGGCGTCCAGGCAGGCGCGCGCTTCTTGCGCCAATGCGTCGGGCGTCATCGGCACGGCAGGATGGTCGACGGCTTTCTTGTAGGCGCCATTGGGCGCCACGGTGATGATGACAGGGGATTCGGCCAGCGCGGCGCGCGGCAGGGCGGCGGCGTTCAAGGCTGGATCTCCGGCAGTTCGGGGCTGATCAGGTCCAGGCCGGCGCGCAGCAGGCGGTCGTAGCGGGCGCGCTCGGCGGCGATGGTCTCGGGCGTCCAGGCGTAGAAGCCTTCACCGGCCTTCATGCCGTAACGGCCGTCGGCGGCGCGCTCAGTCAGGCAGCGCGCAGGGTGGTCCGAATTGCAGAAGGTCGGATACATGGTCGCGCCCGCCGCGGCGTGCACGTCGATGCCCGCGTGGTCGCGTTGCATGACGGGGCCGGCCGCCAGGAAGCGGAAGCCGAAGCCGAAGCGCACGGCGGCGTCCACGTCTTCCGGCGACGCGATGCCGCGGTCGATCAGGTCGAAGGCCTCGCGCGACAGCGCGTGCTGCAGGCGGTTGGCCAGGAAGCCCGGCAGGTCCTGCTTGACCTTCACCGGCACGCTGCCGCAACGGCGCATGAAGGCGATCAGCGAATCGGCGCAGGCGTTGTCGCTGGCTTCGCCCAGCACCACTTCCACCAGCGGCACCAGGTGCGCTGGCATGAAGAAGTGCAGGCCCAGCATGCGGCCGCGCGTGTCCAGGCCCTGGCCGATGGCGCTGATGGGGAAGCTGGAACTGTTGCTGGCCAGGATGGCGTCGGGCCGGGCGCGTTTTGCCAGGTCCGCGAACAGGGCCTGCTTGATGTTCAGGCGTTCGGGGATGCACTCGATGACGAGATCCACGGTAGACCAGTCTACGGCGTCCAGGCTGGGGGCCGTGGCCAGCAGCGACGCATTGGCTTCGCGGCCGATGGTCTTCAGGTTTTCGGCAACGCGGGCGGGCAGGCCGGCCGCGCGTTCCGCGTTGGATTCGATTACGGTCGTCCGGCAGGCCGCGCGGGTCAACACGACCGCCACGTCGGCGCCCATCGTGCCGCCGCCCACTACCACTGCATGCGCCGCGCCCGGGTTGGGCAGCGCTTTTTCGTCCGTTTGCATGGTTTGCTCCTCTCTTCGATCGTCGTTGGGGGCGAGTGTAGAGAAGCCGCTTTGATTGATGAATCAGATTTTTTGGATAGAATGATCGTTAAAACAGATCAATAGAGACAGGCAGGCCGGCATGCAGATCAATCTTTCGATGCGCGATATCGACACCACGCTGGTGTTGGGCCGCACGCTCAATTTCCGGCAGGCGGCCGCGCAGTTGCACCTGTCGCAATCGGCGCTTTCCACCCAGGTCCAGCGCATCGAAGAGGCGCTGGGCGTGCGCCTCTTCGACCGCACCACGCGCACGGTGCGCCTGACGGCGGCGGGCGAGGTCTTCATGCAGCAGGCGGCGACCCTGCAGGTGGCGTTTCGCGACGCGATCGCGGCCGTCAGCGGTGTCACCAGTGCCGAGCAAGGGCAAGTGTCGGTCGCCGCGTTGCCGTCGCTGGCTGCCCGGCTGTTGCCGCGCGTGCTGATGGCCTACCGCCAGGCGCATCCGCACGTGGCGCTGAAAGTGCGCGACACGCTGTCCGGTCCCGCGTTTGATCTGGTGCGCGCCGGCGAGGTCGACTTCGCGCTGACGGCGGCCGACCCGCAGCATGCCGACCTGCATTACGTGCCGCTGATGTCCGACAGCTTCCTGCTGCTGATTCCCGAATCCCACCCCTTGGCCAAGACGCGCGGGCCGCTGCGCTGGGCCGACACGGCCACCGCCGCGCATGTATCGATGGTGCAGCCCAGCAGCGTGCGGCAGTACACCGAATGGGCATTCCTGCAGAACCGCATCCGCTTCACGCCGGCGTTCGAAGCCGAGCATCTGACGACGATCGTGGCCATGGTCGAGTGCGGCTTCGGCGTGGCCGCCCTGCCGGAGATCGCGGCGGGCGCGGTGTCCCAGACGGCCATCGTCCAGCGGCCGTTGACGGGGCCGGTGGCCGAGCGCTCAATCGGTCTGGTCACCTCGCGCAACCGCAGCTTGTCGCCCGCCGCGGCGGCGCTGGTGCAGACCTTGAAAACGTACCTGGCGGCGCATCCGCGCTAGGGCGCGGAAGGCGCCGTCCAGGGCCGTTTTTGATTTCTCTCAAGCGCCCCGTCAAAGCCCCTCGACACCCGGTTGCCGATGGTATTATTCTCAGTACACTAACTAATCGGAGCTGCCTCAACGTGCCGGATGTACAGAAAAAGACGACGTCCCAGAAGCGCGTCGCACCTCAGAAGACAGACAGCAATATTTTCGATCCGGCCAAGCAGGTGCTGTGGTCGCGCCCGGGCTATCTGGTGCGGCGCCTGAACCAGATCCACTACGCCATGTTCTACGAAGAGTGCAAGACGCAGAACGTGACGCCCGTGCAGTACGGCGTCCTGACGGCGCTGTCGCTCAGCCCCTGGCTGGACCAGACCGCCATCGGCATGGAATTGGGGCTGGACCGCACCACCACCGCCGACGTGGTCAAGCGGCTGCAGGAGCGCGGCTTGGTGGAACGCCGCGTCAATCCGACCGACAAGCGTTCGCGCCAGGCGGTGATCACCCAGGAAGGGTTGCGCATCATGGGGCTGTTGCAACAAGGCATGGCCCGGGCCCAGCAGCGCTTGCTGGAACCCCTGTCCGCGCGCAACCAGGAAATCTTCATGAAGCTGCTTTCCACGCTGGTCGAAGCCAATAACCAGTACAGCCGCACGACGCTCAAACCGATGTAAGGAAAAGGGGGGCGCGCGTGCGGCGCGCCCCCCCCTTTTTCATTCCTTCAACGCATTCGCCTGGGGCACATTGCGGGCGGCTTGCCCGTCCCCCAGCGAATTTCGCACCCAGATCAATTCGGCGGCGATCGCCACGGCGATTTCGGCCGGCGTCTTGCTGGCGATGCGCAGGCCCACCGGGCCATGCAGCCGTTCGATCTGATGGTCTTCCAGGTCGAACAACCGCAAGCGCTCGCGCCGCTTCTCCTGGTTGGCGCGCGAGCCCAGCGCACCGACGTAGAACGCGGGCGACTTCAACGCTTCCAGCAGCGCCATGTCGTCAAGTTTGGGGTCATGGGTGACGGCCACGATCGCGGTGCGTTCGTCGGTGCCGATCTCCAGCACGGCATCGTCGGGCATGCTGGTCAGCAGCGTGGCTTGGGCCGCGTTCCAATCGCCGAAGAATTCCTCGCGTGGATCGCACACCGTGACGTGGAATTCCAGCGTTGCGGCGATGTCCGCCAAGACGCGGGCAGTATGGTTCGCGCCGATGATCAGCAGCCGCCAGCGCGGGCCGTAAACGCTGCGGAAGCGCCGGCCGTCGAAATCGGGCCCGTCGGCGGGACCGGCCGGCGAAATCGCGGTATGGCCATCAACGAGATCCACCGTGCGCTGGATCAGGCGGTGCTCGCGGATCGATGCCAGCACGCGGTCCAGCCATTCGGTGTCGTGCAGCCGTTCGCTGATCAGGCGCAGCGTGCCGCCGCAAGGCAGGCCGAAGCGCGCGGCCTCGTCCCGTGTGACGCCGTAGGTCAGGCGGGCAGGGGCGTCTTCAAGTTCGCCGGCGCGGGCGCGCGCAATCAGGTCGTCTTCGATGCAGCCGCCCGACACCGAGCCGACTACCCGGCCGTCGTCGCGCACGGCCAGCATGGCGCCCGCCTGGCGCGGCGCCGAACCCCAGGTCTGCACCACCGTCACGAGGTGCACGCGTTTGCCCGCCGCGACCCAGCTTCGGGCTTGTTGCAATACGTCCAGATCCAAAGCGTTCATTGGCTTCTCACACAGGAAAGGCCTAGTCGACGAAGGGGCGCCGGCACGGCCTATGTGCTCACTGTACTGATGATTATCGGGTGTGTCTCTAGTGTCTATCCCTACCTGGCCGGCCGTGTTTTGGGCATGGCGCTTGCCCCGGGATTTCCCTAATTGGTCAGTACGCTGATTATAAAGTCAGTATACTGACGTAAATTCGGAAGCCGCGACGGCACCGGTTTCCATAGGGGAGACTGCCGTCCGGCGTTCCGGTTGTTCCGATCAAATAGTCAGTGTACTGATAAAGATACTGACATGCCGTGGCGGGGCAGGCGTCGCGCCATCACACTGGGAGCAGGGGAATGAGCAAAGTGCGCAAGATCGCGTTCGAGGAGCACTACACCGCGGTCGGATTCAAAGACTATTCAAAGAGTTTTGCGCAGCATATCGATCCGGCCGTGCTGGCCGATCTGGCGGCGCGCCTCGTGGATTTCGATGAAGTCCGATTAGGCGAAATGGACCGCGCCGGCATCGACTACGTCATCCTGTCGCAGACCGGGCCCGGCGTGCAGGCCGAAGCCGATGCGGCGGTGGCGGTCAACCGGGCCAAGGAGAACAACGATTTCCTGGTCAGCCAGATCGCCCGGCATCCGACCCGGTACGGGGGCTTTGCCACCTTGCCGATGCACGACCCGCAGGTTGCCGCGGCAGAGCTTGAGCGTTGCGTCAAGCAGCTGGGCTTCAAGGGCGCGCTGATCAACGGCCACACCAACGGCGTCTACTACGACGATCGCGCCTACGACCCCTTCTGGGAGCGCGTGCAGGAACTGGATGTGCCGATCTATCTGCATCCCACCGACCCCTATGTGGTGCCGCAGGCTTACTCGGGCCATCCGGAGCTGGTCGGCGCGTCCTGGGGCTGGGGCGTCGAGACGGCCACGCACGCGTTGCGGCTGCTGTTCGGCGGCGTGTTCGATCGCTACCCCGGCGTCAAGCTGATCCTGGGCCATATGGGCGAGGGCCTGCCGTTCCAGCGCTGGCGGTTCGACAGCCGTTTCGCGGTGTATTCGCACGGCATCAAGCTGGCGCGCGCGCCGTCGGAATACCTGGGCAGCAACATCGTCATCACCACGTCCGGCGTCTGTTCGCCTCCCACGCTAGTGGCCGCCATTGCCGAAATGGGCCGTGAGGCGGTGATGTTCTCGGTGGACTACCCCTACGAATCGACCGCGCTGGCCGCCGAGTTCATCGAGCAGACGCCGATGGACGACGCGACCCGCGACCTGATCTGCCACGGCAACGCGCGGCGCCTGTTCAAACTCTGAACCCACCGGAAAAAGGAGCAACCATGCAGAAACCCTTCCGTATCGGCCAGATCGTGCCGAGCTCGAACACCACGATGGAAACCGAAATTCCTGCGATGCTGCTGGCGCGCCAGCAGATCCGGCCGGAGCGCTTCACGTTCCATTCCAGCCGCATGCGCATGAAGAAGGTGGTCAAGGAGGAGCTTGCGGCGATGGACGGGGAATCCGACCGTTGCGCGGTGGAGCTGAGCGACGCGCGGGTAGACGTGCTGGGCTACGCCTGCCTGGTGGCGATCATGGCCATGGGCCATGGCTATCACCGGGTGTCGGAAAAGCGCCTGCAGGCACACACGGCCGCCAACGGCGCGGATGCGCCGGTCATCACCAGCGCGGGCGCGCTGGTGGACGCGCTGAAGGTGATCGGCGCCCGCCGCATCGTGGTGGTGGCGCCCTATATGAAGCCGTTGACCGAGCTGGTGGTGGACTACATCCGCAACGAAGGCTTTGATGTGGTCGACTATCGGGCGCTGGAGATTCCGGACAATCTGGAAGTGGGGCGCCACGATCCGGCGCGCCTGCCCGAAATCGTCGCGCAGATGGACACCAGCAATGTGGACGCCATCGTGCTGTCGGCCTGCGTGCAGATGCCGTCCTTGCCGGCCATCGCCAAGGTCGAGGCCCAGACGGGCAAGCCGGTGATCACCGCCGCCGTGGCCACGACCTACGCCATCCTGAAGTCGTTGAACCTGGAGCCGGTCGTGCCCGGCGCCGGCGCGCTGCTGTCGGGCGCCTACTGAGGAATACGGCCATGAGCACCTATCTCTACGGGGCAAACGTCCACGCCAACGGCATCCGCCAGCACTATCTGCGCTACGGCGGCGGGCACACGGCGGGCCGGGACACGGTCGTGATCGTGCCGGGCATCACCAGCCCGGCGGTCACATGGGGCTTTGTGGGCGAATGCTTCGGCAAGACGTTCGACACCTACATCCTGGACGTGCGCGGCCGCGGCCTGTCCGAAGCCGGCGCCGCGCTGGACTACAGCCTGGACGCGCAAGCCGCCGACGTGCTGGCGTTCGCGCAAGCGCTGGGATTGGAGCGCTACAGCCTGGTGGGGCATTCCATGGGCGGGCGCATCGGCGTGCGCGCGGGCCGGACGCGCCCTGCGGGCCTGCGCCGGCTGGTCCTGGTCGACCCGCCGGTGTCCGGCCCCGGCCGCCGGCCGTATCCGGCCAAGCTGCCCTGGTATGTGGATTCCATGGCGCAGGCCCGCCACGGCATGGACGCGGATGCCATGCGCGCGTTCTGCCCGACCTGGACCGATCCGCAGCGTCAGCTGCGCGCCGAATGGCTGCATACCTGCGACGAACGCGCCATCGTCCAGAGCTTCGAGGCCTTTCAGACCGACGATATCCATGCCGACCTGCCGCGCCTGAACGTGCCGGTCCTGCTGGTGACCGCGGAAAAGGGCGATGTGGTGCTGGATACGGACGTGGCGGAAATCGCGCAGTTGGCGCCTGGGACGCAGCACCACCGGGTGCCCGCAGCCGGTCACATGATCCCGTGGGACAACGAGGAAGGCTTCTACGCGGCCTTCGGCGATTTCCTGGGCGCGCCGTTGGCGCGGGCCTGAGTCGCCGGACTTTCAAGAGAAGGAGGCAACCATGCCTGTAAGCGATTATGAACTGGTGAAGGCCTGGCAGCAGGTGCTGACCTTGTCCAACCTGCAAGCCGGCCAGACCGTGACGGTGCTGACCAGCGCGGCGACCCACCCGCAGACGCTGTCGACGGCGCTGATCGCGGCGCAATCGATGGGGGCGGTGGTCAACCGGCTGGACTTGCCGCCCGTCAATGGCGAGAAGGCGCTGAGCCGCGATTCCCTCGCCTACCTGGGCACCACGCCGCTGACCGGGAACAAGCCCGCGATCGCGGCGCTGAAGGAAAGCGACCTGGTGCTGGACCTGATGACGCTGCTGTTCTCGCCGGAACAGCACGAAATCCTGGCCACCGGCACCAAGATCCTGCTGGCGGTGGAGCCGCCCGAGGTGCTGGCCCGGCTGGTTCCCACCGAAGCGGACCGTACGCGAGTGAAGGCGGCGGCCGCCCGCATCGGCGCCGCGCGAGAGATGAGCGTGGTGTCGGCGGCAGGCACCGACTTGCGCTGTCCGCTGGGCGAATTCCCGGCCATCAGTGAATACGGCTTCGTGGACGAGCCGGGGCGCTGGGATCATTGGCCCAGCGGCTTCGTGCTGACCTGGCCGAATGAACGCGGCGCCAACGGCAAGATCGTGATCGACGCGGGCGACATCCTGCTGCCGCAGAAGCTGTACGTGCGCTCGCCCATCGAACTGACCGTGCAAGACGGCTTTGCCACGCGGATCGAAGGCGGGATCGATGCGGAGCTGCTGCGCGAATACGTGGCATCGTTCAGGGACCCGGAGGCCTACGCGATCTCGCATATCGGCTGGGGCCTGCAACCGCGCGCGCACTGGACGACCCTGGGGCTGTACGACCGCGAGGCCACGATCGGCATGGACGCGCGGGCGTACGAGGGCAATTTCCTGTTCTCACTGGGCCCGAACAACGAGGCGGGCGGCACCCGCACCACGACCTGCCATATCGACATCCCGTTGCGCGCATGCACGGTGCGGCTGGATGGCGAGGACGTCGTTCGCCACGGCAAGGTGCTGGACGGCACCGCCCGCCACGGATAGGCCACGGCGCCCAGCCACTATTGATCAAGGAACCCGCTTCATGAATGACGATATCTCCGCCTATGCGCGCCAGGGCTTTGGCGCCGCCATGGCCCCCAAGCCGCCCTACGGCCTGCTGATCGTGGACCTGGTCAACGGCTTCGCCGACCCGGCCGTATTCGGCGGCGGCAACATCGCGCCGGCCATCGCGCAGACCACGCATCTGCTCGCGCACGCGCGCAGCCAAGGCTGGCCGGTGGCGCACAGCCGCATCGTGTTCGCGGACGACGATGCCGACCACAACATTTTCACGTTGAAGGTCCCGGGCATGCTGACGCTGAAGGAAGCGCATCCCAACAGCGCGATCGTCCCTGAACTGACGCCTGCCGCCGGGGAACTGGTGGTGCGCAAGACGGTGCCTTCGGCGTTCTTCGGCACCAGCTTGGCGGCATGGTTGTCGCAGCGCGGGGTGCAGACGCTGCTGGTGGCGGGCGCCGTCACCAGCGGCTGCGTGCGGGCAAGCGTGGTGGATGCCATGCAGTACGGCTTTCGGCCGCTGGTGGTGTCCGACTGCGTAGGCGACCGCGCCATCGGCCCGCACGAGGCCAACCTGTTCGACATGCGCCAAAAGTACGCCACCGTGCTGACCTGCGAGGAAGCGGTGGGCGCCACCCGAGGCTGAACGGGCCGGTCGTTGTCCAATGGAAAAGGGGTTGCGCCGCCCGGCGCAACCCCTTTTTCTTTGGCGCCCCGATGGACTACACGGGATACACCAGATCGTTGGCCAGGATGGTGGTGTCGTACACCACTTGCCGCTCTCTCAGCTTGAGCACGCCGTCCTGCTTCGTGAAACGGTCGTAGTAGGTGCCCGCGAGATGCAGCGTCGTGGGGCCTTCCACCAGGGTCTGCATCAGCATGAAGGCGGCCTGGGCCTCGATGTCGCCGTCAGGCGATTCACTGATGACGCGGGTGTTGCTGACCAGGTGCAGCATGTAGCGCGGGGCGAACATCTGGGTGCGCGAAATGGCCACCGCCCGGTCGTGCATCATGGCGCGGCCTTCGGAGTAGACCAGGCCGACGGGCAGGCCCAGCTCGGCGTTCTCGCGCGCGGTCACGCGGTACAGGCCGTCCTCGGTGAAGAAGGCGGGCCAGGCCTCGACCTGGCCGGCGTCCAGCGTGGCGCAGTAGTCGGCGTGGAATTCCTCGATTTCCTGGCGCAACGCGATGGCGCGCGCCGGGTCGATCTTGCGGGGGGAAAATTCGAATCGGGTTCTCATCTGTCTCGGTTCCTGCCTTAGAAGCCCATCACGCCGCGGTAATAGCTGTACATCGAGCGGATCGCGGCCTCCGAGATCAACGTGTTGGACGTGCCTTGCTTGCCGGACTCCAGCTTCAGCACGTTGACGTCCGTGCTGGCGCGCCGCACGCCTTCCTGCACGAACTTCATGGCCTCGTTGTCTTCCAGGCCCAGGAATCCAGCCGGCCCCATCAGGTTGCCCTGGCGCAGGCGATGGCGCTCCATCTCGGGCGTGTCGTCCTCGTAGCCGAACATGGTCCATTGCATGATCATGCTGTCGGGCCCGTTGGGCACGATCTGGCGCACGCCCAGCGTATTCATCTCGCGCTGCACGATCAGGTTGGGCCACACCGTCTGCATGGTGACCGACCAGGGCGAATCGAATTCCTTGACGAACTCCAGGAATCGGTCGTCCTGCAGGTGCAGGCCGTCATGGAAGGAGCGCATTTCCTTCTTGTTTTCTTCGCTGACGGTGGCGTACTTGTCCTCGCTCTTGGCCGAGGCCATGGTGCCGTGGCGTCCATGGACGGAATCGACCAGCATCGCCGACTTGTTGCCGGCCACCAGCAGCCCGAACACAACCAGGAACGAGTGCAGCAGGGTCGCGTGGTACGGGTCCTTGAGGTTCTCGTGATACATCTTCCAGTTGCACGGCAGCTCGTTGCGGTAGTAGCCGTGGATCTTGAGCTTCTTGCCGGGAAAGACCGTGTCGAAATCGGCCAGGATCTCGGGCGTCAGGTATTGCTCGATGGGTTCGACCTCAGCGCTGTACGAGGCGAAGATGACGCCGTTGCGCGTGGTCACGTGCAACTTGCGCAGGCCGTGCTCGTCGTTCTTGAAGTCCTTGGGCATGCCGCCTTCGCGGTTCACGCCGCGCTTGAAGGGAATGCCCTGCAGATTGCCCTTCAAGTCGTACGACCATTGGTGATAGGGGCAGACGAACTCTTTGGCATTGCCCTGGCTGTTGCGGCAGAACTCCGCGCCCCGGTGGGCGCAGCGGTTCTCGAAGACGTTGACCGAACCGTCCTCGGCGCGGGAGACCACGACGGGCGTCGGTCCCACGTAAGAGCGCTTGTAGTCGCCCGGATTGGGCAGTTCGGCTTCCAGCGCCACGTAGTTCCAGGTCTTGCCGTGGAAGATCTTTTCGACTTCCTGGTCGTAGACGGCGCTGCTGGTATAGACCCAGTCGGGGATGTAGTGCAACGCGTCTTCCGGCCAGACACAGTCGGCCAACGCTGCGTCCTTGGCGGCTACCGTGCGGCCGATGACGGTTTGTGATTGGTACATGAAAAGCTCCTGTCGAGGCGGGGCAACAATGGAATTCAGGACGCGGCGGCGTGCTGCTGGCAGGCTTTCACCAGCGGCTTGAGGGCGACGGTTTCGTCGGCGTAGCGCTGTGGATCGATGCGCAGGCCTTGTTCGAACAGCACGCGCAATTGGCGCAAGTCGCCGCCGGCGTTGATGGCGATGGCGTGCACGGGAATGCCGTCGCGGTGGCCCAGCCAGATGAACTTGGGCGCATCGGCCTGGCTGTGGGGCGCGCCGCGGCAGGCATAGGCCAGGCCGGGTTGCGGCAGGCCCAGCATCTGGACGTTGCAGCCGAACTGGTCCGTCCAGAACCACGGGTAGGGCTCGCCGGGCGCGGGCTGGCCCAGCATGCCGGCGGCGGCGGCACGCGCCTGTTCGTTGGCGTTCTGCCATGACTCCAGCCGGAGCGCCATGTTCAGGTGACGCCGGTGCTGGCTGGCGCAATCGCCCGCGGCGTAGACGTCGGGATCGCTGCTGCGGCAGTTGGCGTCGACCACGATGCCGCCGTTGGCGGCGTCCAGCGCCAGGCCCGCCTGTTCGGCCAGCGACACCTCGGGCGCGAGACCGATGGCCACCACCACCACGTCGGCGTCGAGCGTGGTGGCGTCCTCCAGTTCAAGGGTGAAACGCGCCGGGTGCTTCACCGCCGCATCCGCGTGGGGGTGCGCGCTGCTGCCCGCAATGCGGGCGCTCAGGCGCAGCGTCACGCCGGCATGGCGGGCGCGTTCGGCCAACCAGTCGGACAACGCCGGCGGCAACACGCGTTCCAGCAGCCGAGGCGCGCTTTCCAGCACGGTCACCGCCGCGCCCAGGGCGCGCGCGGTGGAGGCCACTTCCAGGCCCAGGAATCCGCCGCCGATGACCACCACGCGCGCTTGCGGCGTCAGGCCCGCGCGCAACGCGGCCGCATCGTCCAGCGTCCTGATGTAATGCACGCCGGCGGTGCCGCGCGGAAAGGCGGGCAGTTCGCGCGCCCGGCCGCCGGTGGCAAGCAGGCAGCGGCTATAGCCCAGGGCGCGCCCATCGGCCAGATGCACCCGGTGGCCGGCGGGATCCAGCCGGACCACTTCGGCGCCCGTCAGCAGCGTGATGCGCCGCGCGTCATAGAAGTCGCGGGGATGGACCGCCGTCTGCGCATGCGCCTCGGCCGATTGCAGCACGGCCTTGGACAGGGGCGGGCGCTCGTAAGGGGCATGCGCTTCGCGGCCGATCAGCGTGATCGGCCCTTCGTGGCCCAGGTCGCGCAGGGCGGCGGCGGCCACCGCGCCGGATTGGCCGGCGCCGATGATGAGGATCGAGTCGGCGTCACCCATGGTCAACCCTGCACGTCCGCGTAGATGTCCTGGCCTTCGACCTTGACCGGGTACACGCGGATGCCGCTGGTCGCGGGCGCGCACATGGCCTGACCAGTGCGGATGTCGAACCTGGCTTGATGCAACGGGCATTCGATGCAGCCGTCTTCCAGATAGCCGTCGGACAGCAACGCATAGGCGTGCGTACAGACATTGTCCGTTGCGAAGAATTCGCCTTCGCTGCGATACAGCGCAAGCTGCTTTTCGCCGGCCGCGACGGGGATGACTTCATCGTCGTCGGTCAGCTGGTCGGTGGAGGCAATGCGGATCCAGTTCATATTGTCTCTAATCAGTATGCTGAGTAATGTGGTCAGTGTACTGCTCAAAAAAACAAGTCAGGAGCTAGGGATTTCCCCGACGCGGCGGTCGCCGGCGGCCTGCGAAGCGCGCCTATTATGCACGCCACGCGAGCGCGTGGGCGCGCCGGTTTCCTCTATATGGAAGGACTACCCGTAAACGCCGCCAGGACCATGCCGCAATGCGCGTCAAACAGGCCGGAAACGCAGGGTTTCCGCGGCTTTCGGAGTGGGGATTAACCTTGTTGACACTCAAAATTACTGTCAGTATGCTGATCAACAATTCAGTGTGCTAACGTTTTTTCGGGTGTACGGAAGCGGCGTTGGCATGGGTTGAGGCGGGTCCAAGGGGACTCAATCGAATAGATCGGGAGCACTACATGCAACGACGCCGTTTCCTCGCACAAGCCGCCGGCGCAGCCGGCGCCGGCCTTGCCACCGTTGGCATGCCCGCCATCGCGCAGTCCGCGCCGGCGGTGCGCTGGCGCATGTCGACCAGCTGGCCCAAGAGCCTGGACACCATTTACGGTTCGGCAGAAGACCTGTGCAAGCGCGTGGCGCAATTGACGGACGGCAAGTTCGAAATCCGCGCATTCCCCGGCGGCGAACTGGTGCCGGCCGCGCAGAACATGGATGCGGTCAGCAACGGCACGGTCGAGTGCAACCACGTGCTGAGCACCGCGTACATCGGCAAGAACACCGCGCTGACGTTCGACACCGGCTTGTCGTTCGGCCTGAGCGCGCGCCAGCACAACGCCTGGGTCCATTCCGGCGGCGGCCTGAAGATGCTGCGGGCGCTCTATAAGAAATACAACATCGTGAACCACGTCTGTGGCAACGTCGGCGTGCAGATGGGCGGCTGGTACCGCAAGGAAATCAAATCGCTTGCCGATCTGAAAGGCCTGAACATGCGCATCGGCGGCATCGGCGGCATGGTGCTGTCCAAGCTGGGCGCGGTGCCGCAGCAGATTCCGCCTGGCGATATCTATCCGGCGCTGGAAAAGGGCACCATCGACGCAGCCGAATGGATCGGGCCCTACGACGACGAGAAGCTGGGCTTCAACAAGGTGGCGCCTTTCTACTATTCGCCCGGCTGGTTCGAAGGCAGCGCATCCATTACCAGCATGGTGCACGACAAGGCCTGGGAGGCTTTGCCCCCGGCCTACCAGGCGGCGTTCGAGGCCGCGGCGGGCGAACAGACCATGCGCATGCTTGCCAACTACGACGCGCGCAACCCGCTTGCGCTGCGCAAGCTGATCGCGGGCGGCGCCAAGGTCAGCTTCTTCCCCAAGGAAGTGATGGACGCGGCCTACAACGCGTCGCAGGAATTGTGGGTGGAACTGTCAGCCAAGAATCCGGACTTTGCCGCGATCTACCCCGACTGGAAGAAATTCCAGGCCGAGCAGGTGGGCTGGTTCCGGGTGGCCGAGAGCCCGCTGGACAACTACACCTTCGCCGCGGTGGCGAAGGCCCAGGCCAAATAAGACCCAGGAGACAGAGGGTAGTCATGACGACAGAACACGCCAGTACGCACGGCAGGCCGGGTAAGCCGCAAGGGGTGGGCGCGCGGGTCCCGCGCAAGGAGGACGCGCGCCACCTGCACGGCAAGGGCAATTTCGTGGCCGACATGGCCATGCCCGGCTTGAGCGAAGTCGCGTTCCTGCGCAGCCCGCTGGCGCATGCGCGCATCACGGCGGTGCGCGTGGCCGACCAGATCGCGGGCAATGTGTTCCTGCGTCAGGCGATGCCCGATGCGCGCGACATCGTGGCCGATTCGACGCTGCCCACCTATCAGGCCTCGGCCCAGCCGCCACTGGCCTCGGGCAAGGTGCGTTTCGTCGGGGAACCGGTAGCCATGGTGTTTGCGCCTACCCGCGCCGAAGCCGAGGACTACGCCGAACTGATCGAGGTCGACTACGACGATCTGCCCGTGTATGCGGACGTCGGCAGCGCGCAGGCGGCGACGAGCGACCTGCTGCACGAGCAGTGGCGCGACAACGTCTTCGTTACGCTCAACGCCGACAAGCAATTCGAGGAGTACGCGGCGCAGGCCGAGGTGGTGGTGCGCCGCAAGATCGACCTGGCGCGGCAGTGCATGGTGCCGATGGAGGGCAAGGCGGTGCTGGCCTACTGGGACCACCAGGCCGACCAGCTGGTGGTGGTCAGCGCCACCCAGGTGCCGCACATGATCCGCAGCGTGCTGGCCCAGTGCCTGGATCTGGAGCAGGGCCGCGTGCGGGTGGTCTCGCCGGATGTGGGCGGCGCCTTTGGCTACAAATGCGTGCTGCAGCAGGAAGAATTGTGCGTGGCCTGGTTGGCCAAGACCTTCAAGCGGCCGTTTCGCTTCATCGAGGACCGCCGTGAACATCTGACCGCGGGCGCCAATTCGCGCGAGCACCATTATGAAATGGTGGCCTACGCCGACCGACGAGGCAAGCTCCTGGCGCTGGACGCCAAGATCACCATCGACGGGGGCGCGTATTCGGTGTGGCCGTTCACCATCGGCCTGGAACCGGGTCAGGCCATCGGCAACCTGCCCGGGCCGTACGCGTTCAAAGGCTACCGCTGCGTCACGCGGGCGGTGGCCACCAACAAGCCCGGCTTCGTGCCGTACCGCGGCGTGGCGCGCACCGGCGTGTGCTTCGCGATGGAACTGACGATGGACGCGATCGCGCGCGAGGTCGGACGCGAGCCGTGGGAAGTGCGCCAAGAAAACCTGGTGCAGGGCGACCAGATGCCGTTCGTCAACGTGACGGGCAAGCACCTGGACAGCGGCGACTATCCGGCCAGCCTGCAACAGGCCATGGACATGATCGGCGTGGCCGCGGTGCGCGAGCGCCAGCGCCAGGGCGAAGCCGACGGCCGTCTGATCGGCGTGGGCCTGGCGACCTACACCGAGCAGGCCGCGCACGGCACGTCCGTGTTCGCCGCCTGGGGCACCCCCGTCATTCCGGGGTTCGACCAGGCCACGGCCCGGGTCACGCCGGACGGCGGCTTGGAACTGCGGGTCGGCGTGCATTCGCACGGGCAGGGCATGGAGACCACCTTCGCGCAGATCGCCAATGAAATCCTGGGCGTCGACGTGGGCAGCATCAAGCTGCTGCACGGCGACACC
The DNA here is from genome assembly GCF_057314935.1 of Achromobacter sp. NCBI lineage: Bacteria > Pseudomonadati > Pseudomonadota > Betaproteobacteria > Burkholderiales > Alcaligenaceae > Achromobacter > Achromobacter sp. The sequence continues at coordinate 28,684 of NZ_DBHKZA010000035.1, read as the reverse complement.
GGACAGACGCCGTTCTCCACCGGCACCTACGCGTCGCGGTCGCTGGTGATGTCGGGCGGCGCGGTGTCGCAAGCCTGTAAGCGCCTGCTGCCGAGGCTGACCCATATCGGCGCGCACCTGCTGCAGGCCGATCCCGCCAGCGTGGCGTGGAACCAGGACCGCCTGGAGGCGGGCGGCAAGTCGGTGTCCGTCAAGGACGTGGCCGACGCCTGGTATCTGCGGCCGCAACTGCTGCCGCCCGACGTGGACCCCAGCGGCCTGGAGGTCACCGTGGGCTACAAGCCCAAGGTCGACACGGGCTGCTTCACCTACGCCACCCATGCGGCGGTGGTGGCGGTCGACCCGGGCACGGGCGGCGTGGAGATCCTGGATTACGTGGTGGTGGAGGATTGCGGGACCATGATCAATCCCATGGTCGTCGAAGGGCAGACCATCGGCGGGGTAGCCCAGGGCATCGGCACCGCCTTCTATGAAGAGACACCCTACGACGAGAACGGCCAGCCGCTGGCGTCGACCCTGGCGGACTACATGCTGCCCGGGGCCACGGAAGTCCCCAACATGCGGCTGCATCATTTCGAGACGCCGTCGCCGCACACCGAATTCGGCGCCAAGGGCATGGGCGAGGGGGGCGCCATCGCGCCGCCGGCCGTGCTGTTCAATGCCGTCAACGATGCGCTGCGCCCCTTGGGCGCGGCGGAGCTGCTGCGCACGCCCTTGTCCCCGACGCGCGTGTTGGCCGCCATCGCGCAAGGCAAGCAGACGGTCCAGCCCGCCGCCGCCGAGGTGATGGCATGAAGGCCGCCGCATTCGAGTACACGCGTCCCGGCTCGCTCAAGGAAGCCTTGCGGGCGCTGCGCGACCACGAAGGCCGCGCCAAGCTGATGGCCGGCGGCCAGTCGCTCGGGCCGATGCTGAACCTGCGCCTGGCGCGTCCGCCCGTCGTCATCGACATTTCCGGCTTGCCGGAGTTGCGTACCGTCACCCGGCAGGACGGCATGCTGCGCGTGGGCGCGGCCGTGACGCACGCCGAAATCGAGGACGGCGTGCACGAACTCCTGCGCGGCACGCCGTTGCAGCAAGTGGCCCCGGGTATCGCCTACCGCGCCATCCGCAACCGGGGGACGCTGGGCGGCAGCCTGGCGCATGCCGATCCGGCAGCCGACTGGGTGCTGACCGTGGTCGGGCTGGGCGCGACGCTGGAGATCGCCGGACCGGACGGCGCGCGCATGGTGCCGGCCGACGGCTACATGCAGGGCGCCTACACCACGGGGCTGCGCGAAGACGAGCTGATCGCCGCCGTGCACGTGCCGGTTCCCAGCCCGCAAGCGCGCTGGGGTTACTACAAGTTCTGCCGCAAGACGGGCGAGTTCGCCGAGGCCAGTTGCGCCGCCTGGTTCGATCCGGCGTCGGGCGCGGCCCGCATCGCGGTGGGCGCGCTGGACGGCGCGCCCAGGCTGCTGTCCCAGTTGGCCGCGCGCATCGCGCAGCAGGGGCTGGCCGGCCTGGACGAGACGTTGCTGGCCAATGAACTGGCCGGTGTCATGCAGGACAAGGATGAACACCACCGCAAGCTGCACGGGACCGCGGTGACGCGTTGCCTGGCGCAGGCGTTGGGCTGACAGGAAAAACCATGGTTCAGGTGACATTGGAAGTAAACGGCAAGCGCGTGTCGCACGAGGCGCCCGCGCGGATGCATCTGGGGGATTTCCTGCGGGATCAGGCGCGCCTGACCGGCACCCACCTCGGTTGCGAGCATGGCGTGTGCGGCGCCTGCACGGTGCTGGTCGACGGGGCGCCCGTGCGGTCCTGTATTTCGTTCGCGGTGGCCTGCGAAGGCCGCCAGGTGACCACCATCGAAGGGTACGACGCCGATCCGGTGATGCAGCGGCTGCGCGCCGCCTTCACGAAGCACCACGCCCTGCAGTGCGGCTATTGCACGCCCGGCATGCTGGCGACGTCGCGCGACATCGTGCTGCGCCTGCCCGATGCCGATGAAAGCCGGGTGCGGGTGGAGTTGTCCGGCAACCTGTGCCGTTGCACGGGCTATATGGGCATTGTCGCCGCGGTGATGTCGGTGCTGGCCGACCTCAAGGCGGAACCCGACGCGGCGGTGCAGGCCTTGCGCGCCGCCCAGGCGCAAGGCCGTGGCGCGGCGCCGGTGGCCGAGAAGCCGGTGGCGTTCGCCGGCTTCACGCCGGCGATGACGGGCCCGGCCGAAGCGGCCGCCTCGGGCAATGCGGACAGCGCGGCCCCTGCTGCCGCGGCGGCGGCCCCCGCAGGCAAGAAAGAAGGGCGCGGCAGCCAGATCGACGGCGGCTTCCAGGTGCCGTTCCCCGCGGCGCAAGTCTGGGCCTTCATGGTGGACCTGCCGGCCCTGGCCAGTTGCCTGCCGGGTGCCTCGATCGAATCGCACGAGGGCGACCGGGTCAAAGGCAAGGTGGCCATCAAGTTCGGCCCCATGGCCGCGGCCTTCAATGGCGCGGCCCGCCTGGAGCGCGACGACGCCGCCATGCGGGCGGTGTTCCGCGGCGCCGGGCAGGATTCGCTGAGCCAGTCGCGCGCCAACGGCGACATCACGTATCAGCTTGAGGCGCTGTCGCCCACCGAGACGCGGGTCAGCGTCAATCTGCTGTATTCGCTGCAAGGGCCGCTGGCGCAGTTCTCGCGGTCGGGGCTGGTGCAGGATTTCGTGCGCCGCATGATCGCCGACTTCGGCAACAACGTGACCGCCCGCTTGCGCCAGCCCGCAGGGCAGGGCGAGCCCCTGGTCCAGGCCAGTTTCAATCCCACGGCCATGTTCTTCAGCGTGCTGTGGGCGCGTATCAAGCGTTGGTTCGGCCGCGGCGACTGAGCGCGGGCGGGGTCAGGCCGCTGCAAAAGCGGCCGCATCGTATCGTCGGATAACGGGGAAGATCATGCATGCGGGTTTCGCAAGAGGTTGGCGCCACGTCCTGTGGGGCCTGGCCGCGGTCGCGCTCAGCGCGTCCGCCTGGGCCCAGAATCCAGAGCCGCTACGGGTGCGGCTGGACTGGACGCCGTGGGGCGTGCACGGCGCGTTCCACCTGGCGCAGCAAAAGGGCTGGTACAAGCAGGCCGGCCTGGATGTCTCGCTGGAGGACGGCAACGGTTCGGTGACCACGGTGCAGATCGTCGGGGCCGGCGACAGTTTCGACGTCGGGCACGCGGCCCTGGCTTCGGTGATGATCGCCCGCGAGAAAGGCATGCCGGTCAAGGCAGTGGCGGTGTTTGCGCGCCAAAGCGATATCGGGCTGCTGGTGCCGGCGGACGCGGGCATCACCGGGCCCGCCCAGCTCAAGGGCAAGAAGGTGGCCTACACGGCCGGCTCGCTGGAAGCGCCGTTCGTCGATGCCTTCCTGGCAGCGGGCAAGCTCAAGAAGAGCGACCTGGAACTGATCAACGTGGACGCCGCCGGCAAGGCGTCGACCTATGCGATGGGCCGGGCGGACGCGGCTTTCTCCACGATCCCGTTCTTCCTGCCGGTCGTGTCGCAGAATCGGCCTTCCAGCGCGGTGCGCTTTGCCGACTTCGGCCTGAACATGCCCAGCTTCGGCCTGTTCGCCAACGAATCCAAGCTGACCGCGCGGCGCGATGCCATCGCGCGCTTTGCCAGCGTGACGGCGCGCGCCTGGGAATACATCTACGCCGGGCATCAGGACGAGGCGGTGACCGCCATCCTCCAGCAGCGGCCGCAGGCCCGCCTGGACAAGACCGTGCTGCGTGGGCAGATCGATGCCTTGCAACCGTATTTCGGCCAGCCGGCGGCAGGCGAACGCCTGGGCGCGATCGTGCCGCAGGACTGGACGCAGGCCGTCAAGACGCTGTCCTCCGTCGGGCTGATCGGCGCAGGCGCCGAGGCCTCCTCGTTCTATGTGCCCGACCTCGTGCACCCGGAACGCTACGACAGCCTGGTGCAGCCATGACGCCGTGGGCGGTATCCGCACGGGACGTGCGCAAGCGCTATCCGGGCGTGGCCGGCGTAGAGGCGCTGGCCGCGGTGTCGGTCGACGTGCCGCGAGGCCGCTTCGTCAGTATCCTGGGCCCGAGCGGTTGCGGCAAAAGCACGTTCCTGCGTTGCGTGGCGGGGCTGGAAACCCTCTCCAGCGGGCAATTGCAGGTGGCGGGCGTGCCGGTAGAGGGGCCGCCGCAAGGCATGGGCATGGTGTTCCAGCGCGATGCGCTGCTGGAATGGCGCAACGTCTGGCGCAATATCCTGCTGCCGATCGAATTCGCCCACAAGCCCGTGGCGGCCTATGAGGGCAAGGTCCGCGAGCTCCTGGCCTTGACCGGGCTGACGAAGTTCGCCGAGAGCTATCCGCGCGAGCTGTCCGGCGGGATGCGCCAGCGCGCCGCGATCTGCCGCGCCTTGGTCGACGACCCGCAACTGCTGCTGATGGATGAGCCTTTCGGCGCGCTGGATGCGCTGACCCGCGACCAGATGAACGTGGAGTTGCAGCGGATCTGGATGGAAACCCGCAACACCGTGCTGTTCGTGACCCACGGCATCGCCGAGGCCGTGTTCCTGGGCGATGTGGTGATGGTGTTTTCACCGCGTCCCGGCCGCATCCTGGAAACCATCGACATCGATCTGCCGCGGCCCCGGCCACTGGCGTTGCGCGAGACGCCCGCTTTCGGCGAATACGTGCGGCACATCCGGGGCATGTTCCAGCAGATGGGCCTGATAGACGAGGGCGCCCGCGCGGCGTCCCCGGCGGAGAACGCCCGATGATCCGGCTATTTCGCAGTGCCGCCCGCCGGATGGCGGGCCTGGCGTCGGTGGTGGTGTTCCTGCTGCTCTGGGAAGTTGCTGCCCGGGTCTTCCACGTGCGCGCCATCATGCTGCCGTTGCCCGGGAAGGTGGTGCTGGAACTGGCGTCCGAATGGCGCTGGTACGCGGGCCATGCCGCCTACACCCTGATGACCACGCTGGCCGGCTTTGCGCTGGCGGTGGCCGGCGGCGTGGCGATCGCCATCATGCTGGTGGGGTCGCGCTGGTTCGAGCGCTTCATCTATCCCCTGATCGTGGCCCTGAACAGTGTGCCGAAAGTCGCCATCGCGCCTTTGTTCGTGATCTGGATGGGCACGGGCGCCGAACCCAAGATCGCCATCGCCTTTCTGATCGCCGTGTTCGCGATCATCGTCGACACCGTCCATGGGCTGCGTTCAGTGCCGCAGGACGTGCTGGACCTGGGGCGGGTGCTGAAGGGCTCGCGCCGCGATTTCTTCTTCAAGGTGCGGCTGCCCAGCGCGCTTCCCTCGATCCTGGCGGGTATGAAGGTGTCGATTTCGCTGGCGCTGGTGGGCGCCATCGTCGGCGAGTTCGTGTCGTCGCAGCGCGGCCTGGGCTACGTGATCATGAGCGCCCAAGGCACGTTCGACACCGTACGGGTATTCGCGGCGATCTTCGTGCTGGCGTTGATGGGCATGGTGTTGTTCGCGCTGCTGGTGTGGCTGGAACGCCGGTCGACACCGTGGCTGCGGCACCACCGCGAAGACGGTTGAGGCAGGTTCCGCGTCCGCGGCGGCAGACCGCGGCGTCGGGTTTGGGCAAACGTGTGATCAGAAACAATTCTGGGGAAAACAGATGCAAGCACTACTCGCCTTGTCGCGCGGCATAGACGCGATCAACCTGCGGATGGGCCGGATCGTGTCCTGGGTGACGCTGCTGGTCGTCCTGGTCAGCGCCGGCAACGCCATCGTGCGCAAGTTCTTCCACTTCAGCTCCAACGCGTGGCTGGAGATGCAGTGGTACATGTTCGGCGCCATGTTCCTGCTGACGGCCGGCTACACGCTATTGAAGAACGACCACGTACGCGTGGACATCATCGCGTCGCGGCTGTCGCGGCGCGCCCAGGTCTGGATCGAGATCTTCGGCGTGCTGTTCTTCCTGCTGCCGGCCTGCCTCTTGATCATGTACCTGTCGTGGCCGGTGTTCATGGATTCGTACCTGAGCAACGAGCATTCGTCCAACTCCGGCGGCCTGATCCGCTGGCCGGTCAAGCTGTTGATCCCCGTGGGCTTCGCGCTGCTGGTGCTGGCCGGCCTGTCGCACCTGATCAAATGCGTCGGCTTCCTGATGGGGCGCTGCCGCGACCCGCGCGAACGCGAGGGCGCCAAGAGCGCCGAAGAGGAACTGGCCGAAGAAATCGCCCGTGAAGCGCAAGCGCGCGAAGCGGCCGCCGTGCGTGAACTGGATAACAAGGGTCGTTGATCATGGAGTTCTTCATTGCCAATCTGGCGCCGATCATGTTCGCGACGCTGATCATCTTCCTGCTGCTGGGCTTCCCCGTGGCGTTCGCGCTGGCGGCCAACGGCATCCTGTTCGGCCTGGTGGGCATGGAACTGGGCCTGCTCAATTCCTCGCTGTTCCAGGCGCTGCCGCAACGGGTGTTCGGCATCATCTCCAACGACACGCTGCTGGCGGTGCCGTTCTTCACGCTGATGGGGCTGGTGCTAGAGCGCTCGGGCATGGCCGAGGACCTGCTTGAGACGATCGGCCAGCTGTTCGGCGCGGTCCGAGGCGGCCTGGCCATCGCGGTGGTGTTCGTGGGCGCGATGCTGGCCGCGACCACGGGCGTGGTGTCGGCCTCGGTCATTTCAATGGGGCTGATATCGCTGCCGATCATGTTGCGCAACGGGTACGACCGCAAGCTCGCCAGCGGCGTGATCGCCGCATCGGGCACGCTGTCGCAAATCATCCCGCCATCGCTGGTGCTGATCATCCTGGCCGACCAGCTGGGCCGTTCCATTGGCGACATCTACCGGGCGGCGATGGTGCCGGGCTTTGTGCTGGCCGGGCTGTACATCCTGTATATCGTCGTCATGAGCCTGCTGAAGCCGGCCTCGGCGCCGGCGCTGCCTGAAGAGGCGCGCCGGTTCCAGGAACCGAACGGCACGCGCGGCGGGCGCTCGCTGCTGGTGCTGATGACGATTTCGGCCGTGTCGGCCTATTTCCTGGGGCTCTGGGTCGAGAACAACACCGCGCCGATCGATGAGCGCATCGTGGTGGCGCTGCTGTTCTGGGGCGCCACGGCCTTCGTCATCGCGCTGATCAACAAGGCGCTGGGGCTGGGCCTGCTGTCGGCGCTGGCCGAGCGGGTGACGTTCGTCATGATTCCGCCCCTGGCGCTGATCTTCCTGGTGCTGGGCACGATCTTCATCGGCGTGGCCACGCCGACCGAAGGCGGCGCCATGGGCGCGGTGGGCGCCATCCTGATGGCGCTGATACGCCGCCGCCTGTCCTTGGACCTGCTCAAGCAGGCGATGGACACGACGACCAAGCTGTCCTGCTTCGTGGTGTTCATCCTGGTGGGGTCCACCGTGTTCGGCCTGACATTCCGCGCGGTCAACGGCGACCTCTGGGTCGAGCATCTGTTGACCGGCCTGCCGGGCGGACAGTGGGGCTTTCTGATCGTCGTCAGCATCCTGACCTTCGTGCTGGCCTTCTTCCTGGACTTCTTCGAACTGGCGTTCATCATCGTGCCCTTGCTCGGGCCGGTGGCCGACAAGCTGGGCATCGACCTGATCTGGTTCGGCGTGATCCTGGCGGTCAACATGCAGACGTCGTTCATGCACCCGCCATTCGGCTTTGCGCTGTTCTACCTGCGGTCCGTGGCGCCGCGGGACCGGTACAAGGACCGGGTCACGGGGAAGATGATCGAGCCCGTCACCACCGGACAGATCTATTGGGGCTCGGTGCCGTTCATCGTGATCCAGTTGCTGATGGTCGCCGCGGTCATGGCGTTCCCGGGCATGGTGATGCACTACAAGAGCGACGCGCCGACCGTCGACCCCAGCTCGGTGTCGCTGGAAGTAGGCGGAGCGGCGGGCGCCGGCGCCTACGGGGCCGATTCCAATCCGTTCAAATAGGGCGGGCGCGCGGCCGGAGGGGCGCGCCGGGCTAGCGCCCCGGCCGCATCTGTTCCGAGGCCAGATAGGCGTCGCGCGACGGCAGCAGGTGCTCGCGGCACACCGCCATCAGGGCCGCGCGGTCGCCGTCGCGCAGCGCCTGGATCATGGCCCAGTGTTCCTGGCGGGCGCGCTCGCGGTAGCCGGCGGCCACCAGCGTGCCGAAGCGGATGGGGTGGGTGCGCCGGGCGTATTCCTCGATGGCCTGGCCCAGCACGGCATTGTCCAGCAGCCCGAAGAATTCGCGGTGGAACCGCTGGTTGCTGCGGAACACGCGGCGCGCGTCGCCTTCGGCCACCGCCGCATCGTGCTCGCGCTGCACCGCCACCAGCGCCGCCAGCCGCGCTTCGGGCACGGGCAGCGGCATCTGGCTGGCGGTATGCACTTCCAGCACCTCGCGCAGCGCATACAGCTCCATCACTTCGCGGGTGGAAAACGCCCGCACGACGGCGCCGATATTGCGCTTTTTCTCGACTACGCCCAAGAGTTCCAGCTCCGCCAGCACCTGCCGCACGGCATGGCGCTTCATGGCGAAGCGCGCCATCAGCTCGTCCTCGGTCAGGCGTTCACGCGGGTGCAGCCGGCCGAAGACGATGTCTTCTTCCAGGGCGGCCACCGCGGTCTGCGTGGCGTCGGGGGCCTCTGCTTGCAGGGCGTCGGGCGTGATGGCGTTCATGGGGACGGTATTACTTCTTCGGCACGGTGTCGTGGGTGACGCCGGCGCGCAGGAAGTCGAAATCGACCCCCTGGTCGGCCTGCGTCACGGTTTGCAGGAACAGCTTGCGATAGCCGCGCTCGGCGGTGGGCCGGGTGATGGGCTGGGCCGCGGCGCGGCGCGCCAGTTCGGCGTCGTCCACCAGCAGCGCGATTTCACGCTGGGCCACCGACAGGCGGATGCGGTCGCCATTTTGCACGTAAGCCAGCGGTCCGCCAATGGCGGCCTCGGGCGTGACGTGCAGCACGATGGTGCCCGCCGCGGTGCCGCTCATGCGGCCGTCCGAAATCCGGACCATGTCCTTGACGCCCGCGCGCGCCAGCTTTTTCGGGATCGGCATGTAGCCGGCCTCCGGCATGCCGGGCGCGCCGGTCGGACCGATGCGCTTGAGCACCAGGATGTCGTCGGCGGTGACGTCCAGCGCGTCGTCGTCGATGCGCCGCGCCATGTCTTCGGCGTCTTCGAACACCACCGCGCGGCCCTCGTGCTCCATCAGCTTGGGGTTGGCGGCGGACTGCTTGATGATGGCGCCGCCCGGGGCCAGGTTGCCGCGCAACACGGCCAGGCCACCCACGGGGTAGATGGGCGACGCGGCGGTACGGATCACGTCCTGCGTGAAGGGCGCGGGGGCGTCGTCCAATTCCTGGCCCAGCGTGCGGCCGGACACGGTCATCACGTCCAGGTGCAGGTAGGGCCGCAGTTCGCGCAGCAGCGCGAGCATGCCGCCGGCGTCGTGGAAGTCTTCCATATAGTGCTGGCCCGAGGGCTTCAGGTCGACCAGCACGGGGGTTTCGCGGCTGATGCGGTCCAGGCCGGCCAGGTCGATATCGATGCCCAGGCGGCCGGCGATGGCCGTCAGGTGGACGATGCCGTTGGTGGACCCGCCGATCGACAGCAGCACGCGCAAGGCGTTTTCGATGGACTTGCCGTTGATGATCTGGTCGGGCGTCAGCCGGGACGCGGCCATGGCGACCGCTGTGGCGCCGGTGCGTTCAGCCACGCGCACGCGGTCGGCGGTGACGGCCGGGGCGGACGCGCCGCCGGCGACCATCATGCCCAGCGCTTCGGTGATGCAGGCCATGGTGCTGGCCGTGCCCATGACGGAACAGGTGCCCACGCTGGCGACCAGCTGGTTGTTCACGTCGGCGATCTCGGCCGCGTCGATCTCGTCGGCGCGGTAGCGGCCCCAGTAGCGGCGGCAGTCGGTGCAGGCGCCGACGCGTTCGCCGCGGTGCGATCCGGTCAGCATCGAGCCCGTGACCAGCTGGATGGCGGGCACGCCGGCCGAGGCGGCGCCCATCAGCTGGGCCGGCACGGTCTTGTCGCAACCGCCGATCAGCACCACGGCGTCCATGGGCTGCGCGCGGATCATCTCCTCGGTGTCCATGGACATGAGGTTGCGCAGATACATGCTGGTCGGCTGTGAAAAGCTTTCGTGCACCGAGATGGTCGGGAAGTCCATGGGCAGGCCGCCGGCCAGCATCACGCCGCGCTTGACGGCTTCGATCAGCTGGGGGGCGTTGCCGTGGCACGGGTTGTAGCTGCTGCCCGTGTTGACGATGCCGATGATCGGACGGGCCAGCGCGTCGTCGGACAAGCCGGCGCCCTTGATGAAGGCCTTGCGCAGGAACAGCGAGAAACCCTTGTCGCCGTAGTTCGTCAGCCCGCGGGCCACGCCCTGCGCGGTGGCGCTGTCGCTGTCAAAAGGCCCCGTTGCGGGCTTGCCGCCTTTCGTCTCGTCCGTCATTTTCAGTCCCGATAATATTATTGATAATCCAGGGGCAAGATCATATCCAGCCTTTGCGGAACCCGGCAAGTGCTTTGTGCGCACCGATATATTGATCTGTTTTCAAGATCAGTCGATAGAAAAATTCTGATTCTTCTATCAAGTTTCGACTCCTACACTGGCGCCGTTGACGAGCCGGGCGTCCGTCCATTCCTATACTCATCCCGGCTGGAGAGACCTCAATGTCAGACCTGCGTCTGCGGCCGCGCCGTGCCGTCCTGCTTTCCCTGCTGGCCCTCTGTGCCGGCGTTTCCGCCCCGGCGCTGTCGGCCGACGCGTACCCGGACAAACCCATCCGCCTGATCGTTCCGTATCCGCCCGGAGGCGCGACCGACGTGATCGGCCGCGTGCTGGCGCAGGAACTGACGGGCGCGCTGGGCCAGTCGGTGATCGTGGAAAACCGCGCGGGCGCTGCCGGCAACATCGGCGCCGACCAGGTCGCCAAGGCGCAGCCCGACGGCTACACCCTGTTGATGGGCGCGCTGACCAGCCATTCCATCAACGCCGCCCTGTACCGCGGCCGCGTCACCTATGACGTGGAAAAGAGCTTCGCGCCGGTGTCCATCGTGGGCACGGTGCCGCTGGTGTTCGTCGTGAACCCGTCGGTGCAGGCCAAGACGCTGTCCGAATTCATCGCGCTGGCCAAGTCCAAGCCGGGCTACATGACCATGGCCTCGGCCGGCAACGGTTCGCCCCAGCATCTGGCCGGCGAAATGTTCAAGCGCACGGCGGGCGTCGACATCCTGCACGTGCCCTACAAGGGCAGCGGCCCCGCCATGACCGACCTGATGGGCGGGCAGGTGCTCAGCATGATCGAAACCGTGCCGGCCGCGCAGGGCAATATCAAGGCCGGCAAGCTGCGCGCGCTGGCGGTGACCTCGCCTGTCCGCGTGGACGCGCTGCCGGATGTGCCGACCGCCGCCGAAGCGGGCTTGAAGGACTTCGAGGTCAGCTCGATGTTCGGCATCGTGGCCCCCGCCAATACGCCGGCGCCGGTGATCGACCGCCTGAACGGTGAATTGAAGAAGATCCTGGCCAAGCCGGAAGTGAAGGCGTCGCTGCTGAACCAGGGCGCCATCGCCACCTGGACCACGCCTGCCGACGCCAGCGCCCGCGTGTCGGCCGAACTGGCCCGCTGGACCAAGGTGATCGACGAAGCCGGGGTGAAAGGGGACTGATCCGTCGGGTTGATCCGCCGGGTTGCGCCTTTTATGCGACACGCCGAAGATTTCTTCAGGGAATCTTCGGCGATTTTGTTTGTGCGTTGCGATGGCATTTGGCGCAACAAGGCATTCGCGCCAGGACGTGGGAGCGCATTAAAGGTGTTGTAAGGGATCGGGTTTTCCACACGTCCGTGATAGCCGGTGAAACAATCCGCAATACAGCGTTTGACGCGCCGCACATAGGTGTTGACCCCGTCCAGGCTAGGCCGTAATGTACTTTTCGGTCCAGCTACGACTGGTCATACTAAAGGCGCCTACTTTTAGTGTGGCAGGCCTTAGGACAGTGGGGGGATACCACGATGACAGAGAATCAGGACGAAAGGTCGATCCTGCATACGCATTTCGGTACGCACAGTCCCTATTGGCGGCTGGCTGCCGATAGCGACGCCTTTGAGCTTTCCGCGGTCAAGGGAGCGACCAATATCGCGATGGCGCTGCGTCCGGAGCAGGCCGACGCCATCCGGTCGCTGACGGGCATCACGTCCAGCATGCGCATCGATATCTCGCTATACGGGGACCTGTTGCGGCTGCACCTGGTGGGCCGCAAGATTAACCCCAACGAATGGGCCGGCACCGCATCGGCGCATTCCGATACCGAATCCGTCGCCAAGGACCTCGTCGAAGGCCTGTCGTTTGCCGAAACCGTGGTGTCCGAAGCCAACTCGGTGATCGTCATCGTGGACCAGAACGGCCGCGTGCAGCGCTTCAACAAGCTGAGCGAGGAATACACCGGCAAGCGCGAACAGGATATCGTCGGCCGCAGCGTGTTCGAGATGTTCATGACGCGCGAAGAAGCCATGGCCTCGCGCCGCAATATCGCGGAATTCTATAAGCGCGGACAGTCCTATGAGGCCGAACGGCTGATCAATACGGTCAAGGGCCCCCGGCTATTCCTGTTCCGCAACAAGTTCGTCACCAGCGGCAGCGGCGAAAAGCGCGTGTACCTGATCTGCTCGGGCACCGACATCACCGAGGAACGCCAGGCGCAGGAGCGCCTGCGCGTGCTGGCCAACACCGACATGCTGACGAACCTGCCCAACCGGCATGCCATCACGACGCGCCTGAAGGCGGCGCTGGCGACCGGCAAGGAAGGGCGGGGCGGCGTGCTGTTCCTGGACCTGGACAATTTCAAGCGCATCAACGACCACTACGGCCATGGCTTCGGCGACCGCCTGCTCAAGGCCGTGTCGGTGGCGATCTCGACCTGCCTGTCCGAAGGCCAGACGCTGGCGCGGCTGGGCGGCGACGAGTTCATCGTATTGCAGGAACAGGCGCAAGCCTGGGAACTGGAAGCCACCGCCGAGCGCATCATCGAACGCCTGCGCGAACCTTTCCGCCAGGGGCTGATCGAGGTCTATACCAGCTGCTCGATCGGCATTGCGATGTACCCGGACCACGGCGCCGACCTGGACAGCGTGGTGCGCAGCGCCGACATCGCCATGTACGTGGCCAAGGAAGCGGGGCGCCATACCTACCGCGTGTTCCAGCCCGACATGGACCGCCGCAACGCGGACTACGTGTGGCTGGACACGAATCTGCGCAAGGCGCTGGCCGAGAACCACCTGATGCTGTACTACCAGCCCAAGCTCGTCGGACGGACCGGCGAAGTCGACGGCGTGGAGGCCCTGCTGCGCTGGCGTTCCCCCGAACGCGGCATGGTCTGCCCCAGCGTCTTCATTCCGTACGCCGAGGAATCGGGCCTGATCTCGCCGCTGGGTGTATGGGTGATGCGCGAGGCCGCCCGCCAGGCGGCCGCCTGGAAGCGCGACGGCCTGAACATCCGGATCGCGATCAACATGTCGGCGCGGCAGCTCGACGACAAGGGCGTGGTCAGCGATTTCATGAGCGCCATCGGCGATGCTGGCCTGGCCCCGTGCCTGCTGGACATCGAGCTCACGGAAAGCTGCCTGATCGAAGACGAAGTCGCGGCCATCGACCTGATCAAGCAGTTCCGGCAATTGGGCGCGCGCGTGCACCTGGACGATTTCGGCACCGGCTATTCGTCGCTGTCGCAGCTGGCGCGCATTCCGCTGGACGCGATCAAGCTGGATGCCAGCTTCGTGCGCGGCGTGAACGAGAACCCGGTGTCGCAGGCGTTGGCACGGGCCATCGTGGCGGTGGCGCGCACGCTGGAGCTGAAGGTGATCGCCGAAGGGGTGGAAACGCCGGAAGAAACCGCGTTCCTGGACACGCTGGGCGTGGATGCCAAACAGGGCTATCTGTATGCCAAGCCCATGCCCGCGAGCGAATTGGCGACTTGGCTGGCCCAGCGCCGCCGGCTGCATCTGATCGCCTGATACAGCCGGCGCCCGCCCGTGGCGGGTCAGTGCATGGTGGCTTCCTGCGCCGCCTCGGTGCTGGAGGCGGTGCGCCGGTTCTGCGCCATGACCAGGCGTTCCATGTAGGCGCGGTCCTTCGGATCGATCGCGAACGCGGCTTCCACCCAGTCCTCGGTGATGTCCATCAGTTCAGAGCGCGACAGGTTCAGCACGCGCTGGCGCGCGCGCAGCATGGCCCGCATGCCGTTGAGCTTGGGACGCATCACGTCGATGAAGGTGCGCGTGGCGCGGTACGCATCGCCCGGCTCGAACAGCGCATCGACCAGCCCCTTGCCGTGGAACCATTCGGCGGTATGCGATTCGCCCGTGCTGATCAGGTCTTCGGCCAGCTTCATGCCTGAGCGGCGCGCCACCAGCGAATAGCCCCCCATGCCGGGAAACAGGTTGAACGCCATTTCAGGGAAGCCCATGCGGGCGTTGTTCTGCGCCAGCACGAAGTGGTGGGCCAGCGCGGCCTCGAAGCCGCCGCCCAGCGCCGTGCCCTCGATCATGGCCAGCGAGATGGCGCCGGTATCGAACCCGCGCGAGGCCGCATGCACGCAATCCACGCATGCCCGCGCATAGGCCCGCAAGGCTTCGCGCTTGCCGGTCCGGATGGCTTCGGCGAAGAAGTTGAGGTCGCCGCCCACGTTGTAGATCTGAGGCACCAGCGAGCCCGTGACCCAGAAGTCGATGGGCAGGCCTGAATCCTTGGCGGCCCGCGCCAGGGTCATGATTTCGTCGATGAGTTCGTGGTTAAAGCAGGGCCGGGGCTGCGCCCGGAGCATCATCCACATGACACGACGTCCCTCCTCGTAAAACGCTGAAATCTGCTTCATGTTGCCCGCTGCGGTGAAGGGGTGGCAGTCTGGATGAATGAGTTGATTCATGTGCTTTAGTCCAATCGATCAAGGTGAGTCGGAGTACTGCCGGGTCAGCCTAATACAGAGCTTCCGGGTGTCGTCTCATGCAAACCTCGTTCGGTTGGCCAGACTTGTCAGTAAGTCAAAAGCGCGAGCTAACAATGCAAAAGTCTTGCAGATTGCGGCGCCGGATCGGCCGCTCGGGCGAGGGGCGCATCGGCGCAACGGATGAGGACCCACGCAAATTCGCGAGGATCGGGGCGATGCGCGAACCGGCGAGGGTATGGCTTGCGCTCATGCGTTCGGATGACGATGTTGCGTGCCGACAACGTAAAACAATTCTCATTTGTAAATAGGATCAATTCTCGAATAGCATCGCGCCTTTCATTTTTCTGAATAAGGCGTTGCGATGTTGTCCCCGTTTGTCCCGCGCTCCCTGTCCCTGGGCGTAGCGCTAGCCCTGTCGTCCGCGTCGCCGCAGGCGATGGCCCAGACCGCCCAGCTGCCCGCGATCAGTGTCGAAGGCGTCAGCGCCGACGACCCCCGCGTGCCGGAAGTCACCACCGCCACGCGCACCCAGACGCCGGCCCGCTACGTGCCCCAGACCATCGACACGGTCAAGGTCGAGAACGTGCAGACCTACGGCGTCACGACCATCAGCGACGCGCTGTCCGGCATGCCCAACGTGTCCAGCGCGCAAGACACCCGTTTCGACTCGGTACGCATCCGCGGCTTTGACGCCAGCAACGACTTCTATCTGGACGGCATCCGCGACGACAGCCAGTACGTGCGCGACCTGCACAACATTGAACGCATCGAGGTGCTGAAGGGCCCCGCCGCCGTGCTGTACGGGCGGGGCAGCCAAGGCGGCATCGTCAACCGCGTCAGCAAGGCGCCTCAGCCTGGCCGCGAATCCACCATCGAAGCGCAAACGGGAAGCTGGGACCTGCGCAGCGTCTACGGCGACTTGAGCGCCGACCCCTCGGACAACGTCAGCGTGCGCCTGAACGTGGGGCAGGAAGACAGCAACAGCTTCCGCCACAAGATCGGCGGCACCCGCCAACTGGTGGCGCCCGCCATCAATTGGCGCATCACGCCGAACCTGGATTGGCTGGTGCAGTACGAATACAGCCGCTATGACCGCACGCCCGACCGCGGCATCCCCAGCGTCAATGGCCGGCCGGCGGACGTGGGCCGCAGCACCGTCTACGGCGACCCGGACCGCGACTACATCGACGACCGCGCGCAGTCGTTCCGCTCGCGCCTGGCGTATGCGCTGGCGCCCGACTGGCAGTTGCGCTATACGCTGGGCGTCTTCAAGCTGGACAGCGATTTCGACAACACCTACCTGACGGGTTACAACGCCGCGACCGGCAAGGTCGTGCGCACGCGCTGGCAGCAGGACCTGACGACGCGCAACGTCAGCAACAACCTGGAAACGGAAGGCCTGTTCCGCACGGGCAGCATCGAGCACCGGGTGCTGTTCGGCGTCGACCTTGCCCATCAGGACCGGTCGCCCACTTTGTATTCGGCGGCCACCAGCGGTCCGGGGGCGCAGCCCGTGCCGTCGCTGGACCTGTACGACCCCGACCTGTCGCGGCAGCACAATGGCCGGATGGCGGTCAACAGCGATGCGCGCCACAAGGTGAAGAGCCAGGGCTACTACGTGCAGGACCAGATCAAGCTGAACGACGCCTGGCAAGTGCTGATGGGCGTGCGGATGGACCGCTTCAGCATCGACTCCACCAACCGCCTGCTGGACGCATCGGCCACGCATGACAGCAGCGGCGTCAGCCCGCGCGTGGGGGTGGTGTGGACGCCCGTGCGCGACCATTCCCTGTATGCGTCGTACAGCAAGACGTTTTCGCCTACCGGCGGCGGCACGATCGGCATCACGCCGAACGCGCGCGGCAACACCAACGACCTGGACCCCGAACACACGCGCCAGACGGAAGTGGGGGCCAAGAGCGATTGGCTGGACGGGCAGCTCAGCACCACCCTGGCGCTGTATCAGCTGGAGCTCTACAACCGCCGCACGACGGACCCCAACGATCCGACGATCGTGCTGCTGACGGGCAAGCAGCGTTCGCGCGGGGTCGAACTGACGGCGGCGGGCCGCCTGGCGGGCAACTGGTATCTGCGCGGCGGCGTGGGCCTGCAGAATGCGTCCATCGTGGAAGACAACAACGGTCTGGCCGGCAACCGGGTCAGCAACGTGGCGCGGCGCAACGGCAGCGTCTTCCTGACCTACAAGCCGGTCGAGGGGTTGTATGGCGAAACCGGCCTGACCTTCGTGGGCGAGCGCTATGCCGACAATGCCAACCTGACGACGCTGCCGGGCTACGCCCGCTGGGACGCGATGCTGGGCTACCGCAGGGGCCAATGGGATTGGCGTCTGGCCGTGCGCAACATCACCGACAAGACCTATTACGGGTCGGCCACCAGCGCCGGCCAGATCCAGGTGGGCGAACCCCGCACCGTGGTGGCCACGGCGCAGTACCGGTTCTGATCGGCAAAGCGGGCGTCCGGCAAGGGGCGCCCGCGCACGGCTTATTGCGGTTCGATCTTGGCGTCGATGGCGCGTTGGGTCCAGATCTGACGTTGCGATTCGGCGAACGCCTTGTGCTCGGCCACGGCGTTGGGCGCCACCTGCATGCCCAGCGCGTCGAATTTCGCCACGGTGTCGGGCTCGCCCAGGATGCGGGCGATTTCGCCGTTCAGCCGTTCGACCACCGGGGCCGGGGTACCCGCGGGCGCGGCCACGCCCACCCACACCACCAGGTCGAAATTCTTGTAGCCCGCTTCCGCCAGCGTGGGCACGTCCGGGAAGTCCTTGGCGCGGGCCTGGCCGGTGAAGGCGATGCCGGTCAGCTTGCCGCTGTGCATGAACGCCGTCACGACGGACTGGTCGGCAAACAGATAGTCCACATGGCCGCCCAGCAGGTCCGTCACGGCGGGCGGCTGGCTCTTGTAGGGCACGCCATTGGCGGCTGCGCCGGCGACGGTGTTGAAGGTGGCGCCCGCGATCTGGCTGGTGGGCGAGCCGTAGGCGTAGTTCAGCGGACGGCCCTGGGTGGCCTGCACCAGCTTGCTGACCGAGGTGTAGGGGGAATCCGCGCGCACCACCAGCATCATCGGGATCGTCGCGATCCGGATCACATGGATGAAGTCGCCGGTCGGGTCATACGGCAGCTTGCGGAACAGCGCGGGCGTGGCCGAATGCGTCGAACTGCTGGTCAGCACCAGCGTGTAGCCGTCGGCGGGCGCGCGCGCGGCCGTGACGGAACCGATCGTGCCCGACGCGCCGGGCTTGTTCTCGATGACGATGGGCACGCCCAGGCGCGGCCCCAGCTTTTCCGACAGGATGCGGGCGCTGGTGTCGGTGGCGCTGCCGGGCGAAAACGGCACCACGATCGTGATGGGCTTGTTGGGATAGGCGTCGGCGGCGAGGGCGGCCGTGCCGCTCGCCGCCACGGCGAGGCCTGCGCAGGCGGCTGCCAGCAAACGCCGGCGCACCGGGTGCGGAATTCGGGTCATTGAAGTCTCCAGTCTTGTTCTTGCCCGTTCGCCACGGCACGCGGCGTCTGGGCCATGCGGCATGATGCGTCTGGCCGGCTTATCTCAACAAGGGACTAATTTTCATAGACCTATTCCGTATCCGGATGAATCGGCCTGTCGTCCAGGAAGGCGGTGGGGTCGGGCGAGGCCTCGCGGGCGCGGAGCGTGGATTCGAGTTCGTCCAGGAAGGTCTTGGCGGCCAGCGACAGCCGGGTGCTGCGGCGCTGGATCAGCGATAGCTCATGGCGGCGTTGCGGGCCGTCCTGGATGGCCGCCGCATGCAGGCCGAGCAGCCGCGCGAAGGCGCAAACGTAGCCCGGCACGATCGTGATGCCCAGTCCGGCGCGCACCAGGTTCAGTACCGAGGTCAGCATGCCGGCCTCAATGCCCGAATGGAATTCCAGATCGAGTTCGCCGCTGATGTGGTCGACGGCGCGGCGCACGCTGTAGACATTGCGCAGCGTGATGTGGTCGTGCGCCGCCAGGTCGGCCCAGCGCACGCGCGCGTGCCGCGCCAGCGGGTGGGACGGCGCGCAAACGGCGTACATGGAATCGCGGTAGATGACGCGCGCTTCCAGCCCTTCGCCATGGGCCTGCGTCGACACGATGCCGAAGTCGGCGCGGCCATGGCGGACGTGTTCCAGCGTGTCGTCCGTATTCAGCTCGTAGAGTTCGAGCTTCACCCCGGCGTGCAGGCGGTGATAGCGCGTGATCACGTCGCCCAGCAGGCCCACCATCATCATCGGCGAACTGGCCACGCCCACCACTCCGCGCTCCAGCGTGCGCAGGCCGGACATGCTGCGTTCCGCGGCGCGCACCGTGCCCAGGATCTCCTGGGCATAGGCGTAGAAGTCGGCGGCGCCTTCGCAGGGCGTCACATTGCGGGTAGACCGTTCGAAAAGCGGCTGGCCCACTTCGGCCTCGAGCTCGGCGCACAGCTTGCTGACGGCGGACTGGGTGACGAAGGCGGCGCGCGCCGCGGCGGTGAAGCTGCGCAGTTCATAAAGCGCGCAGAACACGCGCAGCTGCTTGAGAGTGATGTTCATGGTCGGGCGGTCAGGGCGCGGCCGCCCGGGGTGGGCTTAGCCGCCAGCGTCGAGCATATCCCGATCCGCATCCTGCCGTGGCGCCGGCCGTCGCAACGCGCCCGGCGTGCGAGAGAACCGCACCGGGATCGAGGTGGCGGTCAGCGTTCCTTCCGTCGGATGCTCCACGCGCTGGAAAAAGCCGGTGGCGGCCAGATGGGGGTCGTCGAACAGGGCTTCAGGCGTGTTGACGCGGGAATGCGGGATGTCGGCGTCGGCCAGCAGCGCCAGCCAGTCGTCGGTGGTGCGCAGCGCGACGATGCCGGCCAGGTGCTGGTACAGCGTGTCGAAGTTGCGGCCGCGCGTTTGCGGGCTGAGGTAGCGCGGGTCGGCCGCCAGGTCGCCGCGCCCCGACAGGCTGAAGAAGCGCTGCCATTGCGCGTCGGTATAGGGCAGCAGCGCGATATAGCCGTCCAGCGTGCGGTAGGGCCTGCGTTCGGGCGACAGCACCCGGCTGTAGCCCATCTCGCCGCGCGGCGGATCGAAGGTGCGCCCGCCCATGTGCTCGATCAGCGTGAAGGACACCAGCGTTTCGAACATCGGCACTTCGATCGCCTGGCCGCGGCCGGACTTTTCGCGTTCGTACAGGGCCATGGGGATGGCGTAGGCCAGCGTCAGGCCCGCCACCTTGTCGGCCATGATGGTGTTGATGTAGGCGGGGGCGCCGGTGTTGCGGCCCTGCAGATCGGCCAGGCCGCTCATGGCCTGGATGATGTCGTCGAAGGCGGGCTTGGCGGCATAGGGGCCGTCTTGCCCGAAGCCGACCGCGGAACAATAGATCAGGCGCGGGTTGCGGGCGCACAGGGTGGCGGCGTCAAGACCGGCGCGGGCCAGCGCGCGGGGGCGCACGTTCGAGATGAACACGTCGGCGCCATCCGCCAGCGCCAGCAGCTGTTGCAGGTCGGCCGGGTCTTTGGCGTTCAGGGTGATGCTGCGCTTGTTGCGGTTCAGGTTCAGGTAGACCGCGCCCATGCCGGGCGACGCGGCGGGCGCCGACGCGCGAAAGACGTCGCCTTCAGGCGCTTCCACCTTGATGACGTCCGCGCCCATGTCGCCCAGGATCTGCGTGGCGTAGGGCCCCATGCCGACCGAGGTCATGTCGATGACCCGCACGCCGGCCAGCGGCCCGCTTGCGTGCGCCGGACTCATTGGCCGTCCCGCTTGTGCTTGCGGGCCAGGAACGGCGCCATGTATTGGCGGGGTTCTTCGGTGGTGAAAGCGTCGCCGAAGGCGTCGACGCTGCGATCCAGGCCGGCCTCGACCGTCGACGTTTCCCAGTAGCGCAGCAGCGCCTTTTGCGAGGCGACGGCGCGCGGGCCGCTGGCGGCGATGGGGCCGACCGTGCGTTCGACCAGCGCGTCCAGTTCGCCAGCGTCGCACAGGAACTGCAGGAAGCCCCAACGCAGGGCCTGCTCGGCGTCGACGTTTTCACCGGTCAGCAGCAGCCAATTGGTCGCGCCCGGGCCGATCAGCGCAGGCAGCAGCACGGCGTGAATCACCGACGGAATGCCGACCCGTACCTCGGGCATGCCGAACACGCCGTCGCGCGACCCCAGGCGGATGTCGCAAGCGGCGGCCAACTCCATGCCGGCGCCCAGGCAGAAGCCGGGGATGCGGGCGATGGTGGGAACCGGCACGTTGCGCACGGCTTCACACAGTTCGCGCAAACGGGTGATGAATGCACGGCCGCCGGCGGGATCCAGTTCGGCCATTTCATAGATGTTGGCGCCGCCGATGAAGGCGCGGTCGCCGGTGCCGCGGATGACGAGCGCGCGCGCATCGGTCTGCGCGGCGATCCACTGGACCGCTTGCGTCAGACCCTGCGTCACGGGCGTGGCCAGGATGTTCAGGCTTTTGGCGTCGTGGATACGCAGGGTGTAGACGCCGCGCTCGTCGCGTTCGATGCGGCTGTGGGGAAAGTCGGGGATCGGGGCGTGCATGGGGGGATTGTCTCCGTGACTGCAGGGTTGCAAGCCATCCTAGAGGGTTCGGTTGATCCCGACAAACAAGGTTTTTTCATGGAATAAGTCCAGCCGGGAATAAATCGGCGGGGTCGCCAGCCCCGCGGCGGCCGTCCTGTCTCCAACCGGCTGTTCAGGCGACGCCGCCGTTGGCGCGCAGGATCTGGCCGTTGACCCAGCCGCTGTCCGGGCCCGTCAGGAACGACACGACGCCCGCGATGTCGTCGGGCTGCCCCAGGCGTTCCAGCGGCGGCATCTTGGCGAAGTGTTCGATCAGTTCGGGGCTCTTGCCCTTCAAGAACAACTCGGTGGCGACGGGGCCGGGGGCCACGGCGTTCACGGTGATCCGGCGGCCGCGCAATTCCTTGGAAAACACGTGCGTGAAGCTCTCGACGGCCGCCTTGCTGGCGATGTAGACCGCGTAGCCCGGCAGGTTCAGCGCAATCGTCGTGCTGGACACGTTGACGATGCTGCCGCCATCGGCCAGCCGGGTGGCGGCTTCGCGCAGGGTGTTGAAGGTGCCGCGCGTATTGATGTCGAAGGTCTGCGCGTAGTCCTCGTCGGAGGTGTCGGCCAGCGGCTGCACCTTCAGGACGCCGGCGCTGTTGACCAGCGCGCTGATGCGGCCCAGTTCCGATTCGACCTTGTCGAACAAGGCGCGCACGTCGGCTGCCTTGGACACGTCGGCTTGCACCGCGACGGCGCGGCCGCCTGCCTGCCGGATGTCATTGGCCAGCGCGTCGGCGTCCGCCGAGCTCGATGCGTAGTTGATGCCGACCGCAAAGCCGGCGCGGGCCAGGCGTCGCACGATGGCGGCGCCGATGCCGCGGGATCCGCCCGTGACCAGGGCGACGGGTTGCGGGGTCGATTGAGAGGCTTGGGTGTTCATGCGCGATCTCCGAGAGGGAAGGGGGTGAAACGCATCATGGACTATTCCAAACCGAAGATAATTACCCTATATTCGCTAACATAATTCCATTTACATTAATAATTGGCGGATCAGTATGGATCGTTTCCAGGAAATGCAGGTGTTTGTCCGCATCGCGGAGCGCCGCAGTTTTTCCCAAGCGGCCGAAGACCTGCAGATTCCCCGGGCCACGGTCACCAACCTGATCAAGCGCATGGAAAAGCGCCTGGGCGCCCGGTTGCTGGAACGCACCACGCGCCAGGTGCGGCTGACGCACGACGGTGAGGCCTATTACCAGCGCTGCGTGCGCCTGTTGGCCGACCTGGAAGAGGCCGACGGCGCATTCCTGAACACCGCGCCGAAGGGGCTGCTGCGGGTCAACGCCCAAGGTACGCTCGCCAAGTACTTCGTGATGCCCGGGCTGCCGGGCTTTCTTGAACGCTATCCCGACATCGTCCTGCACCTGGGCGAAGACGACCGCCTGGTGGATATGGTGCGCGAGGGCGTGGATTGCGTGCTGCGTGCGGGCGCCTTGCAGGATTCGTCGCTGGTGGGCCGGCAGATTGCCCTGATGCCGCAGGTGACGGTGGCCAGCCCCGCCTACCTGGCGCGTTTCGGCACGCCCGCCAGCGTGGAAGACCTGGCGGGCCACCGCGCCGTCGACTACCTGTCCAGCGCCACCGGCCGCAGCCTTGCGCTGGACTTCATGGTCGACGGGCGCAATGTGCTGGTGCGTCCGGCTTCGGTCATCAGCGTGACGGGAGCCGAGCTCTACACCGGCGCGGCGCTGGCGGGGCTGGGGCTGGCGCAGGTGCCGCGCTATCGGGTGGAGCGGGAGCTGGCGGCGGGGCACTTGCGGATCGTGCTGCCCAAGGCGCCGCCCGCGCCCATGCCGGTGTCGGTGCTATACCCGCAGAACCGGCAGGTGTCGGCCCGCGTGCGTGTCTTCACGCAGTGGCTGGCCGACGTGTTCGCTACCGCCTTCGATCAGACGATGCCGGTCAGGTAGTACACCGCGATCACGACGAACACCGACATCGTCGATATCAGCGTGATGGCGAAGATGTCGCCGTAGGACTGGCGGTGCGTCAGGCCGGTGACGGCCAGCAGCGTGATCACCGCGCCGTTGTGCGGCAGCGTGTCCATGCCGCCGCTTGCCATGGCGGCGATCCGGTGCAGCACGTCCATCGGGATGCCCGCCGCAACGGCGCCGTCGATGAAGGTCTGCGCCATGGCGGCCAGCGCGATGCTCATCCCGCCCGAGGCGGACCCGGTTATGCCCGCCAGCGAGGTCACGGCGATGGCTTCGCCCACCAGCGGGTCGGGAATGGATTTCAGCGCCTCGGCCACCAGCAGGAAGCCGGGCAACGCGGCGATGACGCCACCGAAACCGTATTCGGCCGCCGTGTTCATGGAGGCCAGCAGCGCGCCCGACACGGCGCTTTTGCTGCCTTCGGCGAAGTGCGCCTTGATGCTGCGGAACGAGAACAGCAGGATGGTGACGATGCCGGCGATCAACGCGCCCATCACCGCCCACAGCGCGACCTGATCGGCGGCGTTCACGGGCATCGGCTTGGGCAGGCCGGGCAGGTTCACTTCGGCGCCCGCGGGATACCACCCGGGTATCCAGCGCGTCAGCAGGAAGTTGGCCACGCCCACCACCACCAGCGGCAGCAAGGCGATCAGCGGGTGATGGTCGCGTTCGCTGGGTGGCGTCGTCGGTTCATTGCGCAGTTCGGTGCCGTAGGTTTCGCCGGCCGCCGCCGCGCGCTTGCGCCGCCATTCCAGGTAGGCGATGCCCGCCGTCAGCGTGAATGCCGCGCCGATCAGGCCCAGCCAGGGGGCGGCCCACGTGGTCGTTTCGAAGAAGGTGGTGGGGATGATGTTCTGGATCTGCGGGGTGCCGGGCAGCGCCGTCATCGTGAACGTGAACGCGCCCAAGGCGATGGCGCCCGGCATCAGGCGTTTCGGAATGCCGCCCTGGCGGAACATCTCGGCGGCAAACGGATACACCGCGAACACCACCACGAAGAGCGATACGCCACCGTAAGTCAGCACGGCGCACACCAGCACGATGGCCACAATCGCGCGTTCCGCGCCGATCATGCGCAGCACCGCCTGCACGATCGCGCGGGAAAAGCCCGACAGTTCGATCAGCTTGCCGAACACGGCGCCCAGCAGGAACACGGGGAAGTAGAGCTTGGCGAAACCCGCCATGCGCTCCATGAAAATGCCTGAGAACACAGGGGCCAGCGCGGAAGGATCCGTCAGCAATACCGCGCCCATGGCTGCGATGGGCGCGCATAGGATCACGCTGTAGCCCCGATACGCCGCCAGCATCAGAAATGCCAGCGCCGCCACCACGATGAACAATCCGGTCATTCGATACTCCAGGAATGAAGAGATAAGGGGTGAAGGGGCTACACCTTACCTCATCCTTTCGGGAGCCTGAATGACGGTCAGTACGTGGCGCGCAAGGTCAGCATCACATTGCGGGGTTCGCCATAGACGCTGTAATAGCTGGACGGCACCCGGCTGTAGTAGTTGCGGTCGAACAGGTTGTTCACGGTGATGGACGCGTCCAGGTTGCGGCTGACGCGGTAGCCGACCTGCGCGTCCACCACGGCATAGCCGCCTTGCCACGACGTGTTGTTGCGGCTGGTGCGGCTCTGCACCCGCGCGCCCGCGCCCACGCGCCACCCCGGCAGCACGTCGGGCGTGAAGCGGTAGGTGGTCCAGACCTTGAACAGATGTTTGGGCGACTCCGGATTCACGATCTGGTTTTCCTGCGTGGGGTCGGACAGGTAGCGGGTCTGAAGGTAGGTGTAGCCGGCGTACACGTCCCAATTGGGCAGCAGACGGCCGCTGACTTCGGCCTCGACGCCCTGGCTTTGCGCTTCGCCCTGGGCGACATACCGCCCGGGATTGGCGTCGTCCGGCACCGCCCGGTTCTTGTCGCGGATCCGGAACAAGGCCAGGGATGCGTTGGCGGCGCCGTCCAGGAACTGGCCTTTCAGGCCGAGCTCGTACTGCTTGCCGGTGCGGGGGGCCAGCGGCTTGCCGTCGGCCGTCATCTGCCAGGCTTCAGAAAACGCGAATACGTCCGAGTAGCTGGCATACGCCGACAACCACGAATTCAAGTGGGCCACGGCGCCGAAGTACGGGACGAACTTGCGCACCTCGGGGTCGCGCCGGGTGTCGCCGGCCTCGGGCAGGACCGGCTGGGTGGCGTTGCGATACCAGCTTTGGCGGCCGCCGGCGATCAGGGTCAGCGGATCGGCCACGTTGAAACTGAGCTGGCCATACACGCCCATCTGGCTGGACTTGGTGTTGTTGCCCGACGTGAACGGAATATCCATTTCCGGCACATCGATGTGGTGGATATCGATGCTGTCGATGCCCGCGCCCGACGATCGGCTGTCCTGTCTGCGTTCGGCGTAGTTGGCGCCGACCATCGCCGTGTGCGTGCGGCCGAACAGCGTGAAGGGACCGGATGCGTGGGTGTCCAGGCCCATCCAGCGGATGCGGTCCTTCTGGAATTGCAGCCAGTAGGCCGCCTGGTCCGTGGCGGGGTCGACGGGGCCGTCGACGTAGCCGTACTTGCTGTCCAGGTCGGTCGCCCGGTAATTCATCGACACCTGGCCTGTCCAGCCGTTGGCGAAGCGGTGGCTCAGTTCCGCGTAGACCTCGGACAGGTCGGTATCGCCGCGCGCCCAGTCCACGCCGTAGAAGCCGGAGCGCGGGCCGTCGACGAACTTGCCGTTGGAATAGGTCGACAGGCCGTAGTCGAAGGGCGCCATGCGCGTTTTCTGGTAGGCCGCCGACAAGGTCAGCAAGGTGTTGGCGGTCAGGTCGAATTCCAGTGAGCCGTACGCCAGGCCCTGACGCGTATGGGCTTCGTCCATCGAGTAGTCGCGGTCCTGGGCGGCCAGGCCGGCCCGGGCGCGGACCCGGCCGTCGGCCGTCACGGGGCCGGTCACGTCCAGTTCGGTGCGGTAATTGTTCCAGGACCCGGCCATGACGCTGCCGGTCAGGCTGAAGGCGTCCAGCGGGCGCTTGCGCACCAGGTTGACGGTGCCGGCCGGGCTGCCGAAGCCTTGCAGGAGGCCCGCCGGTCCGCGCAGCACTTCTATCCGGTCATACAGCGCCAAATCGAACTGGGGCAGGTATTGCAGCGCGCCGTTGGCGGGCACGCCGTCGAACTGGACGTCGGTTTCGTAGCCGCGCGCGGTGAAGTAGGCGGTGCCGTCGCCGTAGCTCATGGCGCTGACGCCGGTCGTCTCGCGCAAGGCGTCCTGCACGGTGGTCATGTTCTGGTCGTCCATGCGCTGGCGCGTCACCACGGACACCGAGTTGGGTATGTCGCGCACGTTCGTCGCGCCCTTGCCGACGGTGACGGTGTTGGCGGTGTAGGACTGCGAGCCCTCCGTCTGGCCGGGGTCCGACAGCGAATCGGCCGTGCCGGTGATCCGCACGGGACTCAACTGCGGCACGGGCGCGTCATCGGCGTGGGCGGCGGTGCCCAGGCAGGCCTGCGCCAGCAGCGCGGCGGCAAGTGTCAAACGGGGCAGGGACGGCGGGCGTGGGTGAAATGCGACGGGGGCAAGCGCGGAAGCGGTCATTTTTTAATGAAAACAATGGGAATCATTTGCATTAATGATAAAAAGCAAGTTCCCTTCCGGCTGGACAGAAAATGTCGAAAAACAGACATAACTGTCAGGTTGGGCAGCTTTCTTCCCGTTGATATCGAAAACCTGCCAATGCGTGAATTTCCCCAGGATGCGCCTGCCGTGGTCGCGCGGTCGTTCAACTACGAAAACGGCGCCCGCCAGCAGCCGCATTCGCACGAGCGCATCCAGCTGATGTATTCCCCGACGGGCATCATGCGCGTCATGACCGAGGACGGCGCCTGGATGCTCGCGCCGATGCGCGCGCTGTGGATTCCCGCCGGCGTCACCCACGAGGTGAAGATGGTGGGCAGCGTCAGCATGCGTTCCGCGTTCATCATGCCGGACGCCGCGCCATGGCTCTGGAAGGAGACCTGCGCGCTGGACGTGAACCCCCTGATGCGCGAGCTGATCCTGACCTTGAACGGCCCGCCCCGCAAAGGGCCGGTGCAGCGGCTCAGTTCCGAACTGTTGCTGAATCTGCTGGCCGATACCGAACGCCAGCACCGCCAGTTGCCGCTGCCGTTCGACCGGCGGCTGCGCAAGGTGTGCGATGCAGTCTTGCAGGCGCCGGGCAATGACGACACGCTGGAGCAATGGGGCGAGCGCATCGGCGCAAGCGCCCGCACGCTGGCGCGGCGCATGAAGGACGAGACCGGCATGAGCTTTCACCATTGGCGCCTGCAGGTGCGGATCGACGAAGGCATCTGCCGGCTGCTGCAAGGGCAGTCGGTAGTGAACGTGGCGCGCGCGCTGGGCTACGCCAGCGCCAGCGCATTCGTCTACATGTTCCGCAATCTGACGGGGGTGTCGCCGTCGCGGTATGTCGAGCAGATCACGGCGGCATAGGGCCTTAGGCGCCCGCGTCCAGCAGCCCTTGCGCCTGGCGCGCGATGTTCAGGTCGATCGCGGCGTCGTCGCCGTCGCCCAGGTACCAGACTGCCGACAGCCCGCACCACGCGACGATCCATTGCAGCAGGCGGCGGCGGTCCAGGCCGGACTCGGCCACGATGAGGTCCAGCCGACGCTCGAAGCAGCCGGGCACGATGGCCACCGGCGGCTCGGGGTCCGACAGGTCGGGGTTGCAGAAGATGTTGGCATAGTCGAACGTGCGCTCGCCATACAGCCGCTTGGGGTCGATGACCAGCCAGCCGCGTTCACCGAAGTCCAGCACGTTGTCGTGGTGGGCGTCGCCATGCAGCACCGTGAGGTCGCGTGGATCGTCCAGCAGCGCGCGGGCATGGCGGGCGCTGTGCGCCAGGATGCCGCCTTGCGCCCGGGCCATGGGCCACAGTTCCACGAACCATTCCTCCAGGGGACGCAGCGGCGGCAACGGTTTGGCGCGCGGCGCGTGCAACGCCTTGAGCACGTGGCAGAGGATCCGCGTGGCTTCGTCGTCGCGGCCCGTGCGGGCATAGGCTGCCAGCGAGCGCGTGCCGGTGGCGCGTTCCAGCAGGATGGCGCTGTCGTCGTGCGCCAGCACGCGGGCCGCGCCCTGGCCGTCCCACCACGTCATCAGCACGCCGCCCTGGCGCTCGTCTTCTTCGACCGACACTTTCAACATGGCCGGCGCGCCGTCGCGCATGACGGGCAGCAGTTGCGCGGCATGGGTCACGATGGGGGCGCCGTCGGGCACGAGGTTCCAGCGGGAGAGGTAGGCGTCGAACATGGGGCA